>JACRLS010000225.1 GCA_016235225.1 Nitrospirota bacterium
CATCTGCGATGGCAGGTCTTCCAGCCAGACTTGGCGGGGTTCCTGCGCTGACACAGGCTGACCAAGATGGGCGATCAGATGTGCCGTTACCAGGAAGATGGCAGCCAACGAAGCGGGGCTCTGCATACCCCCGTATCATACACCGGTGTCAGCCAGGGCCCAACCGTTCCGTGCTTTTCGTACGCGAGGAGTGAATGAAGAGAGAGACTGTTGGCGGTGAGGCCTGGCTATCCCGTCTTCACGAGCGGCGGGGTGACTAGGGCGAGCAGGTCGGTGACGTTGAAGGGTTTCAGCAGGTAGCCGATGGCGCCTTGTTCTTTGGCGGCGAGCGCGGATTCCAGGCTGCCCTGGCAGGTAATGATAATGACGTCGAGGTTGGGCCAGGCCCGCTTGACGTCTTTTAAGAGGTCGATGCCGTTCCGGTCGGGGAGCGCGAGGTCAAGCGTCATCGTATCAATTCGGTGAGAGCGGAGAATATCCGTCGCGGCTTCCGCGCTGTCGGCCGTGAAGACCTTGAAGAACGGGCGCAAGATCGTTGCCAGTGCCACGCGCGGCCCGCGTTCGTCCTCCACGATCAGCACGGATCGACTCGGAGGGCCCTGTGATCCCGTTTGTCTCCCCACCGTATTTCGAGCACCCATTCGAGATCTGATCCCAGGTCCCAACGTCCGGAACCAGAGGGCCTCACCGGGTTGCAGTTTCAGGCGTGCACTCGTGCGAGATCTCGCTTCTGCCGCGATCGCCTGCCTCTGCCGGGCACGCAGACAGGCGGATCCGCTGCTGGGCACCCATTGCGGGGGTACCTGTTGCCTCTTCGTTGCAACGGGTCCCTGCAATGGGTCCCGGCCTGCCGGCTCGCTGCTCGGGCGGTCACCGTACTGCTGGGGGACCGGCGCTCTTCCGGGGACCCGGTGCTCCTCCAATGCAACGGGTGATGCACCTGTCCCTGTCCTGAAGACAACGGGACAGCACCGCTGCTGATGGCGGAGCCAGTCCCCTGGGCTCCGTGCGTGGACTCCGTGCGCCGGTCTCGCAATGCGGCTATGCGATTTCGCGATGAATCCTCATGAACAATATTGCTGGCGATCAGAGAGTAGAGGGAGCAAAGCTAATGCCGTGCTCGTGGGTAGGGCCGAAAAGACGCAAGTGGCTGGAAGATCAGGGGCCTTGGTGAAACAGGATGAATCGAGAGTGAATGCGTTTGAGCGGCCCTGGATGCCGGGTCCTACAGGCGTTCGTGATGTCGGGTCGGAGAATTCCTCCGAAGCTGCTAAAAATCAAGTGCTTTTCGGTATATGGCTGCCTCTGGAGGAATCCCCTTCACTCGAAGGGCGTAGACGAGGGGGAGTGGCGGCGTCCTCCTGCGGCTAAGGGAGCCGGGAAGCCTGGCGTGGATCAAAACTCCCGCAGGCAGGCATGGGGTTGTCCCACCCAATAAAGACCCCGGGGTTTGGCTGAGGCGCGGACCCTGCCATCACCAGCCGGAACCGGCTTTTCATAGTACTGGTGCCACCAGCGTGCGGCCTGCCAGATGGCCTCAGGACAACTGGCCCTTGTCGCGAGGCCGGGGGTGAGCTCAAGCCCCAGGGCGGCGAACACGGCTTCGGCAAACGCTGCCGACGGAACGCCTTTCCCGTTCAGCATGGGGTTGGTCGGCAATCCCGCACCCCATGCGAACCCGAGCCAGGGGAGAATCAGAGCCGTGAGGTCGAGCAGGCCGCGCTCCCGTTGAATCCTGAGGATCGCATCGCAGACTGTTTCGCCCGGCGCCTCCTGGACGGGGAACCGCAGGAGGCCCAGGTTTGGGAATCGGTTCCGATCGTCATACCGATTCAACGGGACGGTCCGGATGCCGTTCGAGGCGGGCATGTCGGTAAATCCTCCCGGCGGGTCGAGTGCGACTTCGTGCATCTCCACGCCGGCGTCGCACCGCATGGCAATGGCCACGTGGGACCAGTAGCTCGGCGTCATGTCATGGCGCACATGGCTTTGTGCCACCCGTATCTGGAAATGAAGCAGATCCGTGCCGCCGATCAGGATCAGCGTCCCGTCGACCGACTCGCCCTTGTGAAGTAATTGCCGTAGTGCGCCGGCGAGCAAAGGGCGCCTCGCCGCTTTTTGTTCGACCAACGCCGGATTCTTTCGCTGCGCACTCGATCGTCGGGACGAAATCATGGAGCCCTCCGTGGCAAGGTGACCGTATAGGTTCCTTGTTGAATGGGATGGTGGGGTGAGCTCTGGGCAATGGCCCAGGCGATGGCCTGGACGTCGACGGATTGGTCCGTTTGCGTGAAGCCCAGCGTCGCAAAGTGATTGACGGTCGGTCCGCCGTCGGGTGGCGTCCATTGGACGGTTTCGACATCCAGGCGAGGCAGCGCGCCGGCTTTGACAGGAAAGTGTTCGGGAGCCCGCGTGAATGACCCGCCCACCGACTTGTCTACCAGCGCAAGTGGAGAGGAGATGATCTCCACGAACGGCAAACCGCTGGGCAGGCGCGTGACGGCCAGCCGGCCACAATGAATGTCCCCCGCGAGCAGGAGCAGGGCGCGACGGGACCGCTGCACGGATTGAGCCAGCGGCGCATACTGAGCGTAATTTTCGATCGACCGGGCCTCCTTCGATCCACTGTTGGAGCTCGGTCAGCACGGCCGGGGTCATGAAGTTCCGGTCGCCTTCTTCCCGACCGAATCGGGTGTCGGCGAAAAAGACATCCAGGGGGCCGACGGACAACCTCAGGCCGGCCGTCAGGGGGGCAGAGCCCACTGATTGAAACGACCGGTACAATCCCGTGGCGATTGCCGCCCATTCCCGTCGCTCCGACACGCTCCGGGAGAGGAGGAGCGGGCTCCAGTTCGGGTGATTGTTCCAGAATTCGTGGTCGTCGGCGAGAAAACAGTTTGCCCCGCGAGCCAGGAGCGCCGAGAAGCCGTTCGAGGCGTCGCCTTGCGTCCATGTGGCCACATATTTGTTGAGGAGACGCGCCGAGAGACGCCCCGACTCATGGGGAAGCACTTCGTACCAGGGGTTGTCGAGATACACCTGATCGCCGCACAGAATCTTGAGGTCGGGTTGATAGAAGGCCGGCAGGTTCAGCGTGTTCAGTCCGGCGAGGCCCGCCTGATCCTGGTACCAGGCGAAGCAGGAGCCGAGCCACAGGGTCCAAGGCTTTCCCGAGGCATGGGGAAGCCTGACCGGAAGCGCGCGGACGCGGGCCTGTGCCTGGGCCTCGACAACCGCGGCACGAAGATCATAGGACGTGCCCGGGCTGAGTGGCGTCAACGTGAGTCGTTGCGTCCAGATGGTCCGCTCGCTCGCTGGAAGACGACCATCGGCATCCACCACGCGCCATTCTGTCGCGGGGAGCGGCCAGGTGCGTGTGCTGGACTGCACCAAGCCGCTCTGCGGCCGTTGCGCACTCCCGAAGACGGCGCACCACAACTCTGCGCTCGTGGTTGTGGCCTGGTGTGGAACCAAGACGAGTCTCATTTCTCGTTCATGAGCAGCGGGTCTGTTTGGTTTGTCTGGTTTGTTCAGTTTGTCTCGTGCTTCTGGTTGAACAGAAACAACCAGACAAACCTGATACACGAGACAAACCAGGCAGACCAGACAAACCGAACCAACCAGAGAAACCAGTCTTCTTCCTTCAACAATCTATGCAAATCGTGTCGCCGGTCTTCGGCTCAACCAGGCTTGGTGGCGTCACCCGCCGGCGATTGGAAGTCATCAGTTCCTCGACGAAGGCCTCGTATCGGGCGAACGGGACGAACGCCATCCCCTGGTGCGGGTCTTCTCCGTGGAGATAGGGCTGAAAGAAATCATCATAGTGGCTGAGCACGATCCGCTTGGGCTGGAGGCGATCCAATAGGCTTTTGGGATAGTCCGTCACCTTATCCCAGCCAGGCACGCAGAGGATGGCGACATCGATCGGATGTTGGCGCAGGAATTCATCAGGGATCGCCCGCACGACAGTCGGCTCGCTGGCGGCGCCGTTGATGAAGACTCGGGCGGCGATCTGATCCTGCTCGCCCAGGAAGTCGACCATGAACATGAGCGTCCGGCCGAGCTTGTAATCCCAGGCATCGGCCGGCGGGGACCTGCGGGGTTCCGTGACTTCGCCGTCCATGAACGTCAGACCGAAGACATGCGGGGCATGGTTGCTGAGAAACGGCGTCACCACGACTCGCCCGGCGCGAATGGGCCGGCCGAGGTGTGGGGGCGCGTCGGCGACCCGAAAGTCGAGGGCCGTCGGCGACAGCCCCAGAAGAATGTTGTACGCCGTCCGGCTGCCGACGTAGATGGGCTGCCGGGGCGAGGTGCGCAGGTAGTAGCCCAGATCCATCAGATGATCGTAATGGGCGTGCCCGATCAGCACGAAGCGCGTGGTCTCAGGCAGGGCCGGGAGCACCGCCTTGATGCGAGTCTCGTCCGGCTGGAAGTCGGCGCCCACCAGCGAGCCGGCCACCCCAGAACGCTCTGCGATGTCCCGGATGATCGCTGTCTCGGGGCTGGCCCGGCATGACGGTGCGGCTGCACCCGGCTGAGACGGTCATGAGAACGGTGAGGAGGACGAAGAGGAGGCGCGTCCGTTTCATTCGGCCGATTTGAGGCCCATTTGCTTGATGAGTCGCGCGAGGTAGGTGCGTTGCAGGCCGAGCACCTCGGCCGCGCGCGTCTGGCTCCCTCCCGCCCGCGCGAGGGCCTGTCGAATGATCCGTTTCTTATGGCCCTCGACGGATTCATGAAACGGCTGATCCAGGTCGGCCAGGCCTTCCCGGGGCGCGACGGCTGAGGTGAGGGCCAAATCCTCGGCCTCGATTACTTTGCCTTCCGACAACACGGCGGCCCGCTCCAGGACGTTTTGCAATTCCCGCACGTTACCCGGCCAGCCGTAACTCATCAAGGCGTTGAGCGCCTCAGGAGACAGGCGCAGTCCGGGCTTCTTCGTTTCGGCGGCGTAGCGCTTCATGAAGAACTCCGCCAGGGCGGGAAGATCGTCGGGTCGTTCGCGGAGCGGTGGGAGCGTCAGCGTGACGACGTTGAGGCGGAAGTAGAGATCCTCGCGAAATGTTCCGGCCGCGACGGCCTGCTTGAGATCCTTGTTCGTGGCGGCGATCACGCGAATGTTGACGCGCACCATGCGGACGCCGCCGACCCGGTGGAACTCATGATCTTGGAGGACCCGCAACAACGAGGCCTGGAGATTCATCGGCATGTCGCCGATCTCATCCAGGAAAACGGTCCCGCCGTCGGCCATCTCGATTTTGCCCTTCTGCAGCCGGTCCGCCCCGGTGAAGGCGCCTTTCTCATGGCCGAACAGTTCGTTTTCGAGCAGGCTCTCTGTGAGCGCCACGCAGTTGATCACCACGAAGGGCATGCTGCGCCGGGGGCTCCACTGGTGGACCGAGCGCGCGAAGAGCTCCTTGCCCGTTCCGCTCTCACCGAGCAGCAACACGCCGGCATCGGAGTTGGCGGCTCGTTGCGCCAGGGCGATCACCGACGTCATGGAGGCGCTCTTGGCGATGATATGGGCGTAGCGGGAGGCGACGTCGTCCTGCAGAGAGGCGACCTGGCGCGTGAGCGACTCGCGTTCGAGGGCCTTCTCAATGACGATCTCGAGGTAGTCGGCGTCGAAGGGCTTGGTGAGAAAATCGTAGGCGCCCTGTTTCATCGCCTCGACGGCGGCATGGATGGTGCCGTGGGCGGTCATCACGATGACGGGCAGATCGTGCCCGTACTTGCGCAGCGGCGCCAACCGTTTGAGGACGTCGATGCCGGTGACCCGGGGCATCTCCAGGTCCAGCAGCATGAGGCGGGGCGTTTCTTGTTCGACGAGTTCGAGGGCGCGCTGTCCGTCGGGAGCCGAGACCGTCTGGTAGCCGAGCGCCTCCAGCCGATCGCACAACATCACGACGATGTCGGGGTCATCATCGACCACAAGGATCTTGGGTTTCATCATGACGTTGGGAACAAGAAACGATGAACGCTGAGTGATGAACGCTGAATGCGGAAGGTGGCCGGGGGATAGTGGTCAGGGGTCCGTGAATGTACCGATCACCAGCCACAAACCACTGACCACGCTCCTCTTTGTTCAGCATTCAGCGTTCATTGTTCAGCGTTATTCTTCAAAGACGTTCATCACCAGTCCGGTGAGCGGCTTGGGATAGAAGTAGGTGGACTTGTGCGGCATGCGGCCGCCGGCGGTCGCGACCGCGCGGACTTCCTCCACCTTCGTGGGATTCAGCAGCAGCGCCGCCTCGCCTTTTCCCTGCTCGATGAGGTCCAGGGCTTCCTCGTCATCTTTGGTGTAGAGG
>JACRLS010000210.1:0-4076 GCA_016235225.1 Nitrospirota bacterium
GTCCTGGTACTCGTCGACGATAACGTGCCGGAGGACCTGGCCGGCGTCGCTGCTCACACGGCAGTGCGCGAGCGCCGCCTGCTGGAGCAGCGACAGATCGGTCAGATCCAATGCTCGGTACGCGCCGTACATGCGCAGCAGCTTCTTGAGCACCGGATCGCGCGTAGCCCGGAGGGCCTCGGCGGCGTCGAGACACTCTTCGCTGAAGCGGTTGAAAAGCGACATGGTCGCAGCGACCGCACCGTGGCGCGATTTGGAGTTGCGCCCATTATTGAGGTACTGGTTGATCGTCGCATTCCCGTCGCGCTCGAACCCTCCCGCCTTGAGGAGATCGTTCCAGCGGTCGAGGAGCACAAAGTACTGGTCCAGCTCGTCGAGGAGGCCGACGTTCCCCGGTCGCATCCGCCCGCGAGAGAAGCGGCGGTCCGCAAGTATGCAGCGGCAGGTCGAGTGCACGGTCCCAACCAACATGCGCGAGAGGTCGTAGGCGCGTCCCGTCAGCCGCGTCGCTTCAGAGAGATAAGCCGTCAGGCCCTGCCGGAGTTGCAGCGCGGCCTTCTCCGTAAACGTGCCGAGGAAGATCTCTTCCGGAGGCACTTCCTGGAAGAGCAAGGGCCCGTCGGTGTGCATGATAGCTTCTCGTTGCTTACGGGTTGGGCTGAAGCCGGCCTGTTTCCACAATGCCTCAATCTGAATTGCCATATCGGAAGTTTCCAAGCATCGTCCAGACGGGGCGATCATGCCACAGCCGAGCAGATGCCAATAGCAAAACTTACTCTCATCAACCCGTTAAGAAGTTGAGGCTCACACAACTGGGAAGGACATGAAGTCGGCAGCCCTCACCCATAACTCCGACTACCTCCGGTGATAGCCACAAAATCCATAGTTCCCGGGTTTTGCCGGGTGGCGACATATCTTGCAGAGGTGCACACCATTTTCGGATCCGTCCTGGTTGCAGTCTATCGGAAGTTCTAAAGGTTCGTGTGCCTCCATATCCGTCGTATCCATGATGGCCCGCGCAGCGGTCACAACCATCTTGTCATCGTCGAATTTGGGTTCTTGAATCATCTTGGCAATGGCGGAGTTAATCTGTGAAGGAGGCAAGTCGTCTGCAGGTCGCCCTCTCCGTGTCCTCGCTACAACGTAGATGGCGGTCTCTGAAGATGGGGGAGGCCAGCGTCCGTTATTTCCGACCAATGCATTCGCGGTGCAAAGAGCGCCACGATCTTCAAGCAATTTAATGAGGCGCTGTGCTTTCTCTTCCCACCCCTTTCCTCTTATGCGTGATGTTAATCCGCGCACGCAGACGATGGCATGCAGTGACCGCCAACCCTCGAACTTGTTGTATCGCTGCACCCAACGCTGGCGAAGTCGTGCCGGTTCCGCCGCTGCACGGCCGATGTAGACATCCAACTGAGAACGATCGCACTGCATGACCTCGGGCAAGCCATGGATGCCGCGTATGACTGACCTAACTGCCTCGTGCAGGGTGTCGACCAACGGAGCCTGATTAAGTGCATCGGCAAGATGGTCGTTGGTATATTCATCCAGCCGGGATAACAGAACGAACTTCGCCATAGAAACCACCTCAGCTTATCTTGGCCCTCGACATTGTAGGGTCTTACAGATTGTGGCCTGGCATGACTATCGACTTTCATGCCCGCGATTGATTCGGCGCATGACCACTTACCACGATCAAAGATAGCCCCGTCATCCCCCGCACGTGGTAGATGAATCGTATCAATCGTTCCGCTGAAGACAAAACGTTTTCGACGAACCTGCGTGGCCCACGCTACGGTGACAGGCACCGCCGAAGACGGTGGAGCCAGTCCCCTGGCAGCGGGGTTGCCCCTCACCCCTCCCTGCGCCGCGTCCGGCGCCTGTCTGCCAGAGCACAGGCAGGCGGCAGGCCCCCCTCACGCACAAGGGGCAAGGGACAGCCTGAGGATGGGGCATCGGCCGATGGCCCATTGAACCGAACCGGACACATGGCCTATCACGCTGCTTGCGATGACCAATCTGCTTGACCACATGAGCATCAATCCTCGCATCTGCCATGGTGGTCAGCCCTGCGTGAAAGGGACTCGCATCATGGTCTGGCTCGTCGTCCAGTACCTGGCCCATGGCGACAGTGTGGACCATGTGCCGGCTGCCTATCCGAGTCTCACCCGCGAGGTGGGCGCTGATTGAGCAAGTGGTTCTTGCCGTCGCCAAGGACTCGCCTTCCGGCCGGTTATGGATCGTTGAGCCCGGGCGCATTCGCATCCATCTGCGCGCCAGCGAACACGAGTGAGCGATCTTGTCTTTTCATCCACCTCCTCCATCACGCGGAGAGACGGCGATCAGGGCAGTCTGCGAATGAGGCATGAAACCCCGCCACCGGCTGTGCCCCGCGTTCTTTGGCCCGGCATTCGGCTTCCAGCGCCGCGAGGAGTTGCTCCCCGTCATACGATCGGTCCAGCACGCGGGCTTGGCGGAGGACGGTGGCGAAGTCGCCGGGCGTGAGCGTGGTCAGCCGCTGAAGCCGTTGCCGGAGCGCCACCGCCCGTGCCGAGTCGTCATCACGCCGCTCCGGCTCATCGAGCGTCTGGCGCCACAGGGTCCAGGCCTGCTCCGGCTTGAGATAGCCGAATTGGATTTTCAGGTCGAACCGGCGCAGCACGGCCTGGTCCAGCCGGTCCATCAAATTGGTGGAGCAGATAAACAGCCCTTCAATCGCTTCCATTTGCACCAGCAGCTCGTTCACCTGGGTCACTTCCCACGAGTGCAGCGCGCTCCGGCGATCCTGCAGGAAGCTGTCGGCCTCATCCAGCAAGAGCACGGCGTCTTCTTCTTTCGCCTCGCGGAACATCTTGGCGAAGTGTTTCTCCGTTCCACCGACCCAACAACTGAGCAGGTCGGATGCGGTCTTCTTGAGCAGGGGCTTGTCCAACTGCTCGGCCAGGTAGTGCGCGAAGGCGGTTTTGCCGCTGCCCGGTGGACCATAGAAACAGAGCCGTCCCATGGGGCGCCGCTTCAGGCTTTCCGTCAGCGCCGCAAGGTCCTGGCTGGGGTTGAGCACCTTCAGGCTATAGCGCGTGACGGACCCGGGCCGCGGAAGCTGCAATGCCGCCTTCCGCCCCATGACTTCGCGACTGCGCTCGAGGACCCACTCCATGAGGTGTTCCAATGTGGTGGGTTCCTTTTCTCCGGTCAAGGACGCGAGTGTGCAGGCCTGCTCGATCATCGCGGGGGTCAGATCCTGGTTCGCCGCCGTCTTGTCGATCCACTCCCGGCTGACGGGGAGATCGCCGAGACGTGTGACGAGCATCCGGCGGCGGACCGATCGGACCGGTGTACGAACCTGCAACGTGTAGGAGAACCGCCGGAGGAACGCCGGATCGATCTGGCTGACTTCATTGCAGAGCCAGAAGGCCGGACGCGGATTGGATTCGAGCACCGCGTTGGTCCAGGCCTTGTAGCGCCCGGAATTCGACGCTCGCCCGAAGAGCGGCAGCACGGAGTTGGGAAATACGTCCTCGACCTCATCGAACAGGATCACGCAGTCGGACTTCCGAGCCAGCATTTTCTGAGCCAGCAGATAGCGCCGGAACCGCCCGTGTGTCTCTTCCAGATCGGAGTCTTCGTTCTCATGGCTGATCTCCAGAAGCTCTGCGCCCAGCGAGGCGGCCAACGTCTTGGCGAACTCGGTCTTGCCCGCGCCCGTCTCGCCGTAGATGAGAATGTTGACTCCTCTGACGCCTTGGCTCATCGCCCCTGCCAGGATGCTCTTGAGGAGCGAGGCCTCTTCACGGAGATGAGGGAAGTCGTCGAGGGTGAGGGACGATGGGGACGCGGGTGCGAAGTGCGCCTGAAACAGGGGCCCGCTGTCGATGGTGTCCCCAAGCAACGCGGTGTCCAGCCCATCGAGGAGATCCAGCATGTCGCCCAACTCTGTCTCCGCGCGGTCTACGCGCATGATGCCGGAGGCACAGAGGCTGCCGTCCTCCTTGAGCGCCCGGCGGACGGCGGCCCGGTCCAGGCCAAGAATCTCCGCCATGACCTCGCTGAGGGTTGAGGGAGACAGACCTCCGAGC
>JACRLS010000210.1:4200-11426 GCA_016235225.1 Nitrospirota bacterium
CGTCAGGATCTCTTTGTCAATGGGCGTAAAACCGACCAGCTCAGCCAACCGATCGATGTTCTGAATGAGGTGGCCGTCCCTCCGTCCGGCTTGTCTTTCCAGCTCCGCCGATCGCTGCCGGAGCGCTTCCACAGCCTCGGCGCCGGTGAGCTGCCGACCTTTCAGATACTCCAATCCCGCAGCCGTCAGGATTCCCTCCTCATCCAGCCATGCTTCCGGGTCCGGCCGACTGAGCGCCAGCATCCGCACCGCCCACAAAGAGATCAGCGCGCGGTACTCTTCCGGGATGCTCCGGCACACCGGTGGGCGCCGATGGAGCTGCTTCAGGACATGACGCGGGGGGCTCATCGGAAAAGGATGTCGTCTGCTCATGGGGTGTTCCTCCTTTTTTGGTCAGGTTCTACCGAGAGGATATCTCACCGATGCGACAAGTTCTGTCGCACGGCGCGCTATACTTGGAACAAGGTTTTGAGCGGAGGGGACCATGAAAGAAGCGAAAGAGACCATCCTGAGGCAGTGGAGCATGCTCCGAAAGATTCCACGACACCCCGGCTCAGTGGGGACCCGCGAACTGAGGGACAAGCTCCAAGACGAAGGGTTCCTGATCGATGTGCGGACGATCCAACGCGATCTTGAAAAGCTCTCAAGCCTCTTCCCTCTGAGCTGCGAAACGAGGGGGAAGGCCAACCGCTGGTTCTGGATGGAAGAGGCTACGGTGATGGACCTCCCTGGGATGGAGCCGGCCACAGCGGTGGCGTTTCGTTTAGCGGAGGAATACCTGGCCCCGCTGCTGCCCAACGCGACGATCAGGCACCTGGAGCCGCATTTTCGCCGAGCGCGCGAAATCCTGAAGCCTGAGCGAGGAACCAGGCTGGCCGTCTGGCCCGACAAGGTTCAGGTGATTGCAGGCGGACCGGCCCTTACGCCGCCATCCGTCAAGCCCGAGGTCCAGGAGGCCGTGTATCGAGCCTTACTTGAGGACCGGCAGCTTGTCTGCACGTATCGCAGCAAGGACGCCGTCCAGCCCAAGTCCTACCCGATCAACCCGCTTGGCCTCGTGTTTCGCGACGGGGTCGTCTATCTCGTGGGGACCGCCAAGGACTATGCGGAGGTTCGCCACTTTGCGTTGCACCGCATGGAGGCGGCCATGATGCTGGAAACCCCCTGTCGGCGGCCGCCGGGCTTCAACTTTCAGACCTATGTGAAGGCTGAGCAGTTGTTCGCCTATCCCCTGAGTCGCGGGCCCATTGCCCTGGAACTGGCATTTGACAAGGGCGCCGCCGTTCATCTGACCGAACGGCTCCTGTCGAAGGATCAACGGGTAACTCAGAACCATGACGGGCGCGTCATGGTACGGGCGACCGTCAAGAACACCCTCGAGCTCCGCTGGTGGCTCTTGGGTTTCTGCGACAAGGTGGAAGTGCTGGCTCCCCAGGCCCTGCGAGATGAATTCAGCGCCATCGCCAAACGGATGGCCCATCGGTACGGTTCATAGCGGACGTTCCGAAGGGGACAGACACCTCGCGCCCGTCGAGCCTTCGACCCCACTCAGGCTCGACCCCGAGTGCGGTCGAGGGGTCGAGAGCCTCATGGTCGAACGACAGACGCGGGGAAGGGTGTCAGTCCCCCTTGGGCGGAGTCAGTCCCCTCTCCTGGGCCATGCGCGCGGCTCGTTGCAATGGCATGGCCAGGCATAAACGGCTGAACGCCCAGAATGGCGAGATGGGCAATCCCGCTTCTCGTAACGCATGCGCGGCATATTGGTGACAGGTGTGGAAGAGATGATAGCCCGCGTCGCAGGATAGAACGTGGAGCCATCCGTCGAGGTGATTGGCTCGGCGTTCGCGATCATCGCGTGCCAGGTATCGAGCGAAACATAGATCGGATAAGATGGAGAACCCTGCTGGGGGGGCCACGGTCCTTCTCTGGGAGACACACATCCCCATGCCAGCAGGCAGAGCGCCAGGACTACGTGGAGAGCGACCAGCGAGCAGCGAACGACTGAGAGTAAGGGGGAGAGAAACACGGGGGTACCATAGCACATGCCCGATTCCCCTTTTCAGCCACCGTCTCCCCTCGCGTTCTTTGCCGACGCCATGCTCGGCCGACTCGCCCGCTGGCTCCGCATTCTCGGCTACGACACCGCCTATGAAAAGGTCATCACAGATGAGGAATTGATCGACCGCGTGCTCCGCGAGAATCGGTGGCTGCTCACGCGCGACGGGCACCTGGCACGACGCAAGGTCCTCCGTGCTCGTCACACCGTGATCGCGAGCGATGACCTCGAAGGCCAGTTGCGCCAACTCCACCGGGATCTCATCATCGAGCTCGAGGTGAACCACCAACGAGGGTATCGTTGTGCGGACTGCAATGCCGTGCTGACATCCATCTCGCATGATGAGGTTATTCCCCTGGTCCCTCCATTTGTCGCACAGCAATATCGAGAGTTTCTCCAATGCCCTCGCTGTCACCGCGTCTTTTGGCCCGGGACCCATTGGCAAGACCTTCTGGGCCGGCTGGCCGCGGCCAGGGAGGAGGACGCCGCGGGACCTCGATGAAGATCCACCGGTTTCACTCGTGGGATGTGACTCCGCAGGAAGCTATCCAGGTTCAGGAACAGCTTCGCGCGAAGGTCATCGCTCGCGGACGCGTGCCCAGCCTGACGCTGGTGGCCGGAGCGGACGCAGCCTTCGATCTGCGGGCGCGGCGCATCTTTGCCGCCGTCGTGGTACTCACCTTTCCCGCATTGGAGCCGGTTGAGATCGTCTTGCATCCGGAGCGCCTGTCCTTTCCCTACATTCCCGGCCTCCTCTCGTTCCGCGAGGCGCCCGCGCTGCTTCACGCTTTCGAGAAGATCCGGCACAATCCCGATGTGATCTTCATCGACGGGCACGGATTGTCACATCCGCGCGCGGCAGGAATCGCCTGCCACGTCGGCGTCTGCCTGGACACACCGACGATCGGCTGTGCGAAGTCGCTCCTGGTCGGCACGCATCGAGCGCCGGGTCTGTTGCGGGGCGCCGCCGCGCCGCTTCATGATGCGAACGGCCGCGTCATCGGGGCTGTCGTCCGGGCGCGTGATCGGGTCCGGCCGATCTTCGTCTCGGTCGGGCATCGGATCGGCCTCGCGCAAGCCGTTCGACTCACGCTCGCTTGCGGGAAGGGATACCGGATCCCGGAACCTACCAGGCAAGCGGACCTGCTCGCAGAACGGGGCAAACGGGAATCGCTGGGAATGCGATGAGGAACGGGCCCGGGATGATCCCGCGATCGTTGGCGACACTCTTTCGACAGTGGGGGTTGGCAGCGGTCGTCGCCCCTCAAGCACTGAGGGGCCAAGGGGGCTACTACGTCTTGCTCCTTAGAGTGCCGGCCAGCAGGATCAAGATTGGCGTGATGGGTCCCCTCCGGCTTGCCGCGGGTCTCTATGGTTATGTGGGCTCCGCCCGCGGCAGGTCAGTCACACTCGGCCACCGTCTGGCCCGACATATGCGCCGGAGAAAGGTCCGCCACTGGCACATCGATTACCTGACGACCGCGCCGGCAGTGACCATGTTGGGCGCGTACTGGACAGCAGACCCAACCATGACAGAGACAGGGCTGGCCATCCGATGCGCCGAACGGTTTCCAGTCATTCGCCGATTCGGCAATGCCGATGTGCGTGGCGGCGCACCGGGTCATCTCTTCTTCCTTGCACCTGAACGATGACGGGCCGGCGATGAAAATCCCAGGCGTGCTGCCGCTGCTGCTCTTCCTTGTCCTCTTGGCGATGCTTCCGTTCGTGTTCGGCCAACTGTTCACGTCGGCCCTGATCAAACTCAAACTGGAACCGGCGACCGCCCTGCTCGTCGTGATCGGCATCTTCCTGGGAAGTCCGATCAACATCCCTGTGAAACGCATTCCCCGCGCGGAATCGGTGCGGTCAGACCCGCTCGCGGTCTTCGGACTACCCGGTCGGTGGCCGCTGTTCCAACGCACCCGCCAAGAAACGGTAATCGCGGTCAATGTCGGGGGTTGTCTCATTCCGCTCGGACTGGCCGTCTATGAAACGGCTCACCTCTTGTCGGCAGGCTGGGAACCGCTCTCCGGATTGCTCCTCCCGATCTGCATCAACACGTGGGTGTGCTACAGGATGGCGAAACCCATCGAGGGGATCGGTATTGTCATGCCTGGTCTGTTTCCTCCCTTGATTGCCGCCATGAGCGCGCTGCTATTTGTCCCGGATCAGGCCCCGCCCGTCGCCTTCGTCGCCGGCGTGCTCGGCCCGCTCATCGGCGCGGATCTCCTCCATCTTCGTGATATCGAGCAAATTTCAGCCGGCATGGCCAGCATCGGCGGCGCGGGCACCTTCGACGGGATTGTGTTGTCGGGAATTGTGGCAGCCTATTTGGCGTAGCGGTCGTTCGCCTTCCCCGCGAGACTTAACGGAGGCAGGAAGATGCCATCCAAGCCATGCGGATTTCCACCAGGCGCCATGATCGGCAGGGGCGGAAGGCCACAAGCCAGACTTCCGCTCTTGTCGTCAACGACGCACAGAGACCGAAATAATCCATAGAGTTCAACGCCTGGTTCGGTTATTGAGGTACGGCACATTCATTGCTCATTTCCTTTTCAGAAGTTCAAGAGAAAGGACTGATTCCATGATCACCTCAATTGCCTTCACGGTCTATCCGGTCTCAAATATGGAGCGGGCGAGAGCCTTCTATGAGCACGTGCTTGGCTTACACGTGACCCACAACTATCGAGACGTGTGGGTGGAATATGACCTTGCCGGTTCGACGTTCGCCATTACGACGACGGACATGGGCCATACTCCGGGAGCAAAAGGAGCCGTAGTGGCATTTGAGGTGTCCGATCTCGATGCGTTTGTCCACAAGATGAAGGAGCGGGCCGTGCCGTTCGTTACGGAAGTGTTCGATACGCCTGTCTGCCGGATGGCGGTGATCGAGGATCAGGCCACCAACCACATCACCATTCACAAGCGCCATGCTTGAGGAAGGCATTGCGCCGCAACTTATCCTTTCTGAGCTTATAAAGAAGCCACGATCGCACACTTGCGCGCCAGATTGGAGAGACAGTCTTGCAAGCGGATACGGACGCGAGGGGACCATCTGAGCACGCTGGACAGACACCACACATTCTGATTACCGGACTACCGGGAGTCGGCAAGACCACACTGATTCGTGAGTTGGCGAAACGTCTGGCGGAGCACAATCCGGCGGGATTCTATACGGAAGAGATCCGCAACGCCCAGGGAACCAGAGAAGGGTTTCGGCTCGTGACGCTCTGCGGCCGCCAACTGGTCTTGTCTCACATCCGCCACCCTGGGCCTTACCGCGTCAGCCGCTATGGGGTGGATGTCTCCGGATTCGAGCAGCTCTTAGCTGAACTTGACCTCAGGCATGCTCAGTCGCGGCTGATCGTTATCGACGAAATCGGGAAGATGGAATGCCTTTCGCCACGATTTAGAGACGACATGACTGCGCTGCTGAACTCCCCGAAGATGCTGATTGCGACGATCGCCCTGAAGGGCGAGGGATTCATCAGACAGGTGATAGATCGTCCGGACTGCCGCCTGGTCATGGTCACAAGAGAGAATCGCGATCGCCTCAAGAGCGACCTCTCGACCGAGCTTGAGAACAATCTAGGTAAGGAGACGAGATGACACGACTCGCTTTGAACCAGCCGCATGGTTCATGACGGTTCGTCGCGAAACCGCGCCATCCGCTCTTACTTCTCCGTTCTTAATGAGGAAGCGTGAATGAGCGGGTCGGGATACAGCCGGTCTCTTCCAAAGCGATGAAAGACGTAGAAGGCGTTCAATTCCTTCAATGGTGCCTACCCAGGCTGCGGCTCATATGGCCCGGCTATCGCAAGGTGCGACGGCAGGTGTACAAGCGCATTTCCAGACGCCTTCAATCATTAGAGCTTCACTCCGTCACCGACTATCGATCCTATCTGGAGATTCATCCCGAAGAATGGGAGGTCCTGGACTCCTGTTGCTGGATCCCCATCTCGCGGTTCTACCGGGACAAGAGCGTCTTTCAGTTTCTCGAGCAAGAGGTGTTGCCTTCCCTTGGTCGGCAAGCGCTGGCACAGGGCGAGAGCGTCCTACGGTGCTGGAGCCTCGGCTGCGCGGCAGGGGAAGAACCGTACAGCCTCTCGCTCCTCTGGAAGTTGAAGCTCCAAGCTAAATTTCCGACCGTTCGGCTCGTCATCCTAGCGACTGATATTGACGATAGAGCCATCTCCCGCGCCCAGCAAGGTTGTTACCCACCCAGCAGCCTGAGGGATCTGCCCGAGAGTTGGCGCACGCAGGCGTTTGATCACACTGCCGAAGGATTCCGGGTCAAGCCGGAGTATCAGGAGCCGGTGACGTTTCTCATGCAGGACATCCGGCGAGCGGCGCCAGAGGAAACCTTTCACCTCATCCTGTGCCGGTACTTGGCCTTTACCTACTTCGATTCAACGTTGCAGAGCAACACGCTGCGACAGCTCATAGAGCGGATGCAAATAGGCGGGGCCCTCGTGATTGGCACCGGAGAAGCATTGCCCGATGGTGAATTCGGCCTGACCCCCTGGTCAGAGAAGGAGGGAGTCTATCGACGAGTATAGTCAGCCCAGTCACGAGAGGACAGGACACGACCGACGAAACACCGTCGCCCGGCTTCGGCCCAAAGACCACGCTTCACGTTTCACGCATGACGATCTCAGCACACCGCATACAGGCCCCGCGTCAATGCCTTGCAGAAGGTCTTGATGTGAGTGAAGGCGACCCGGACCTCGTGCTGGATCAGCGGGCGCACGACCGCCAGCGTCGTCCCCCTCGCCAGGATGACTTCGACCGCCACGACTTGCGGCGAGGAAATCGGCCTGCCGATCTGGCTGGTGATCCAGACAGTGACATCGTGCAATCCTTGTACCTTTTTGTGGATGTCCTCCGCCAACACCTGGGCCAGCACGTTGTAAATCTTTCCCACATGAGCCACGGGATTCTTGCCCGCCGCGGCCTCGGCACTGGCCGGACGACGGAGTGAGATGACCCCGCACACGCGATTGCCTCGTCCGACCTCGCCGGAATCACCCGCTTCCGCCGATGTCCCCAAGAGCGTCAGATAGGAGCCGGCCTCGCCGGCGCCAGGCTGATCTAACATGTTCAAGAACACATGCGAAGAGAAGTGCGCCCCACCCTTTCGTTTTACGAAATCCGTCAGGACCCGTCCCGC
>JACRLS010000026.1 GCA_016235225.1 Nitrospirota bacterium
TCACCATCCTCAAGGTTCTTCCCCACACCACACAGGCATACTGCGACGATGAGTGCGCTCTCCGAATACGAATCCACAAGTATCGAACCATCCGAGACCACTGTCCGAGCATGTCATGCCTCCTTCTGCGGGGATCTACTCGCGTGAGCCCGTGAGCTCGGCGGATGCCGTTGAGAGCTGTGTCGACCTGCTTGACCGTCAGCCTCTCTCGCCTTTGGATGGCAGACGGCCGACACGCCCTTCCTCTCCAGGGGCATCAAGGCTGTCTCGCCACAATCCGATCCTTCACCTTGTCGTAGACGTGTTGCGGAAGAATCTTCTTCTTCACCAGCTCGTCCGTGTGCTGGTAGGGTCGCCCCTCCACAATCCTCTTGGCATAGTGGACGCCGATTCCGCTCAGGGACTGAAGCCGACCGACTGTCACGGAATTGATGTCCGTCAGCTTGTCTCCCGTGGCTCCCAATTCTCCAGCGAGGGCCTGACCTCTTGCTGTGATGGCATCAGCCCACCTCCCTTTGGTCGTTGTCGTTGAGCCGGCATCCTGTCCCATGATCTGTCCTCCTCGACTCGGCATCGGCCCCATTTAGCATCGCCGCTGATCGCGGCGATCATGGGAGTCTTCACTTGCTTCTCGCTCCTCCCAGTCAGCAAGGGGGGGAGGGCAGCCAACTCCCCCCTCCCCTTTAAGCGCATAGTCCCGTCTGCGATAGTCCCTCGCCTATCCAGGGCACAGGAACTTCCCGCTGGGTTTAGAAGGAGTCTTGGGCGCACCGGATGCCCACATGGAGGCCCTTGTCGGCGGGGAAGTTACTCTCTCGAGACGTTGATTTCATGGCCAGCCTGGAGCTGACAAACGAGCCGCCCCGGAACACTTTTTCAATTCCACGAACCGGCCCCTGCGGATTACTCTTCGGGCTCTTGGCGTAATACTCCTCGTCGTACCAGTCCGCCACCCATTCGGAGACATTCCCCGCCATGTCGTAGATCCCATAGGGGCTCTTGCCGCCCTCGTAACTGCCCACCGGCTTCAGGCTGTCACGATAGGTATGGCTTGAGACGGACTGACCGTAATTCGCCAGCGTGAAGGCCGGCTCGTCATTGCCCCACGGATACCGTCGGCCGTCGAGTCCTCGCGCCGCCTTTTCCCACTCGGCTTCGGTCGGCAGCCGCTTGCCCACCCACCGACAGTAGGCATCCGCGGCTTCCCACGTCACCCCCATCACCGGACGATCTCCGTCCTGAAGCAGGTTGACTTGTGCCCACAACATCGGCACCAGCCCCGGCTGACCTTGTCCGATGGTTCCCAGGAACCTGGCATAGTGCGCGGTGGTGACCTCGAACTGGTCCACGTAGAAGGCATTCAAGTACACTTCGTGCTGTGGCTGGTTCTTGGCACGGCCGTCCGGGCTGCCCATCATGAACGCGCCATCCGACACCCACACCATGTGGACCCCGTTCCGGCGAGCTTCGACCTCCACCGTACGGCGGGTTTCGGCTAACACGGCTGTCGTCACGCTGATGACCGCCAGTCCAATGAGAAGCCTGATGACCAAGACCTTGTGCCGCATCGCCGACCTCCACGTGACCGAGGACGATCTCTCGCCCCCACAACGTTGGGTCTCATCGTTTCCCGAAGCCTCGGCGCCTCCTGCGATGAACTCTCTGGATGAATCAGGCCGTGGGTTTCGCCTCTTCGTACCCCTCATACCATCCGGTCCACCGCGCGTAGCGTCGATTCGCCCACTTGATGACCTCGTCCTTCATCTCTCCGTATCGCGCGGCCACCGTGCTGTTGAACTTGCCCAAATCGCCTCCGATCTGGAGGAGATCCTCATCCGTGAGTTTGCCCCACTGACCTTTGAGCGGCTGTTGCAGTTGACCCCAAAACTGTGAGAATTGCTCGCGGTTCATCACACTCTCCTCTCTGTTTGTGCGGACCTTTCCGACCTGACGGCTTGAAAGCCTACCCCCGCTTGGCCAAGATTCGGTAATCATAGACGTACGTGTACAGCATCACCGCAATCATGCCCCCGCCAAAGATGATGGTCGCAGCGAGTAAGTGGTTCTCAACAATTCAGTGAAACAGTGTCTGTGTATAGTTCACGATGATCCTCTCTGCCGTCACCCACCTGACGGTCTGAGCCCCACGAGTCCTCGGATCGGGCCCGAAGCGGCGCGGTCTCGGCGGGACAGTCGTTCAACGACCGGGTACGGCTTGAGCTACTTCGCGAGTCCCCTCATCCCGCTTGCAGCTTTGTTCAGCCATCATGCGCTGACCGGCACTGGCGTCCTTGGGAATCCTGGCCAGACAGGCCAGGAGCGAGTCCTCGACCGCACCCGACGCCACGAGGACCGGCCCACCCGACGGTTGGGCCGCCGCCATTGTCGGCAACGCGGGGAGCCCTAGAATCGACGCGAGTAACGCAATGAACCTACGAACCTCCCTCGTCTTGACGTGAACCGGTTACGCCGCCTGCTTGACGGTCCTGCGACGAGTCCGTCCGGCACTCCTGATCCCGACCGTCGTCAGTGATTCGAAGACCTTCCGTACCCATCCTGACACCGCGAGGGTCGCGATGATTCCCATCACTGCGAGTATGCCGCCGACGAAAGCCTGCATCTTGCTCATTGTTCACCCCTCCCTACTCGACGTTGTGCTGATGGATTCTCCACGCCGCACCTCCTGCCTCATGATGCCCTACAGAACTCCATGACCGCCTGGCCGATGGGACGGATCAGGTGGCACCTGTCATCTCGCTCGTCCCGTCTCCAGTGAAGAAATCTTGCCGACGTTCGAACGAACCGCGAGGGGTCTGGGCGATGACGAATTCGGCCCTCTTCCGCTGCCGGCACGAGAAACACGACTGCTTGGAGACCCGGTGGTCAGACACCCGACCGATCGCGTTTCACAGAGACCCGACCGAAGAGCGGCGGAGACTGGGGAATCAGACGCGCAGGAAGCGATCAGGAGGCGCGAGGGATAGGACAGTCAGCGAGGCTCAGGAGATCACCATTTCACCCTACAGGGAGAACCGCGGGGTGTCAACGCGCGTGGCGAGCCCTGTGCCGTAAGGCCATGATTCCGTACGGGTTTATATTTTCCATGCCACGACCCCCCGTGGAAGATCGGATCAATCCACGTCAGGTGGGCCAGGCATGGCCGGGGGAAACCGGGCCGGACAGGCGGGGCTGAATCCGGGCTTGCGCGATGAGATGAGATGAATGGGACAGCATGCACCTCGCCGCACGCGCCGCCGAGATCCGCGCTGTTAGGAGTATAAAAGCCGCGCCCCTATCTATCCGAACGTGCCCACCACCGGCCACCTCAGTCGTCCGGCGAGCCGGTGTCGTCGTAGTATTTCTCGCGATAGATGGGGCAGAGGCCTTTCTTTTGAAGCAGGGCGGTCACCTCCGCGAGCATGCCGCCGTTTCCGCAGAGATACACCGCGAGGTGTTTCACGGAGGCGATCCGCTCCTCGACCAGGCGCGTGACTCGGCCGGATTTGCCGCGCCAACCTGGCTCGGGCCGGGAGAGGGTGGTGATACAGGAGAAGGTCGGCTGGTTCCTCGCCAGCGCGACCAGTGCCTCCTGCTCATACAGATCCCGCTGGCTGCGCAGGCCCCAGAACAAGGTCGCTGGTCTCGGATCAGGACGCTCCGCGTTGGCCAGCAGCATGGACCAAATCGGCGCGATGCCGGTGCCGGTCGCGACGAACAGGAGCTCGCGCCCAGGGTCCTCCCGCAGGTAGAAGTGGCCCGCCGGCCCCTTGAAATGTGTCTCGTCCTCTTCTTTGAGGCTGAACAGATAGGAGGAGCCTGGTCCGCCCGGCACGAGATTGAGCAGCAGGGTGATGACGTTTGAGCGACCGGGTGACGAGGCGATCGAATAGGGCCGCGTCACGACGCGGCCGGTCCGTGGGTGCAGCACCTCGAACGAGACGAACTGGCCGGCTTTGAACAGAATGTCCTTCGGATCGCGGAGGGCGAGATCGATCGCCCGGACGTCATGCGTCAGGGCTTCCAGGCGGATCACGTGAGCGGTGTAAGACTGCCCGGCCATGCACGATTCCTTTTCCCATGTTTATAACTCTTGCGAGAAACGAGTCAACGCCCAGCCATCTGCCAGGCGCCCGGGCTTCGCTCACTGCGCGCACCGCCGTCTCCTCTTGATGAAAACCAAACGCGGGCTCCCCAATTGCAACCATAATTTCCTGGAGGAGCTCTCCCACCATCGATGCGATGGCCTTCGCCTCATGAGGGTCTGCGTAGTCGATACGAGTGGTCATGGGCCCGTCCCGCCAACCGATGCGATCACAGAGGCTTCCGACCGGTGACGGCGACCGTCGCGTAGTAGATCGCCCAGCTCTGCGGATCCTCCGCAAAGCGACCGTATTGAGTGAGATCCAATGCGGTGACCGCTCCGGTCGCCAGATACTTGTCGCGCAATTGCTCCGCAGACATCTTCATCATCGTGGCCATGCCTGAGCCGCCGGAGGACAGCGGCGCATCGTACTCCACCGTCAGTTCCCCCATCCCCCGATGTTGCAGCGACGAGGGCAACTTGAGTCCCAACGCGTCATCCATGCCCAGCTTGTCGTACATCGCTTTGATGGCCTGATTCACCTTCGCCACCGACGCCAACTGTCCCGCATCTCCGGTGATCCCGCGAGAGGCGGAGAAATCGGGCTCTTCCAGCACGAGCCACCCGCCAGGCTTCAGACAGGCGAGCATCTTCGACAGGGCAGTCTGATAGTCGGGAAGATGGATCAAGACGTATCGGGCATGCACGAGATCGAATGCAGCCTCGGGCAAGGGCACCGCACGAACATCAGCCTGGTGCACCTCCACGTTCCGTGGCTGCTGCTGACCGAGGAACTTGGTCGAAATGTCGACGGCGACGACTCGCCCCATCGGACCAACGGCCTCACTCATCCAGCCCAGAACCGAGCCGGCCCCAGGCCCCACTTCCAGGCAGGTCCACCCGGCCTTCACGCCTGTGACCAGGAGGCGGCGCCGGGTCGCGGCATCGCAGACCTGCTCAATGGCTCGAAGCCGCTCTAATTCACGTTCATCTTCGACACGATGAAAGACGTATTCCGGCTGGGTCATCGTGGCTCTTCCTGCACAGGCGACATACCGCCCGATTCGTTTCTGAGTCCCAGAGAGTATAGAGAACGGCTGTCGGCCAGGACCGCAAAGAAGAAGCGCGTCATCACACAGCGGGCGTCCGCACATGCTCGGGGCGAAACCCGATCCCGATCAGTCGCGCGGGAATCCGGCCCAGCCAGGGGAACCGCACCAGCAGGCGGAGAGCCAGCGGCGGGGTAAGTTGCTCCGTGCTGCCCAGCACGCGCCGGATGATTCGATTCTGCACGGCCAACTGGACACGCTGTGTCATCCGGGTCGGCCACTCACGCCGGGTTTGGACGCGCCGCAGGTCTTCGGTCGTCACCTGTCCTGTCCGCAAGGGCTCGGCCAGCAGATTTGCGGCCGCGACCGCATCCTGGATGGCCAGATTGATCCCCACGCCACCGACCGGAGACATCGCATGTGCTGCATCGCCGATGCAGAGGAGGCCCGGGCGATACCACCGAAGCAACCGATCCACTTGGACCGTCAGCAGTTTGATGGCCTGCCAATCCTGAAGCTCGTCGACCCGGTCGGCGATGAACGGCGCCACGCGCGCGACGCGATGGCGGAACGCCGGCAACCCCTGCGCCTGAAGCTGATCCAGCGACCCCTTCGGGATCACAAAGCCGCACTGCCAGTACTCGCCTCGGTTCAACATGACGAAGATCTGACCGACATCGAAGCGTCCCATGGGATCCCCCGGATCGTGTGGCCGCCGGGAGAGGCGAAACCACAGCACGTCCATCGGCGCGCCGAACTCCTGCACCGGCAGGCCGGCCCGTGCGCGAACGACCGAATGCCGGCCGTCGGCGGCCACCACAAGGCCGGCTCGCACCTCGAGCGGCCCCTCCGGCGTCACCGCCTGGAACCCGACCACGCGCTCGCCGTCCTCGATGAGCCCGGTGATTTCGGTCTGCAGGCGGAGCGTGAATGTCGGATAGCGCGCGCCGCGCGCGGCGAGAAAGTTAAGGAAGTCCCACTGCGGCATGAAGGCAATGAAGGAACTCCGTACCGGCAGGCAACTGAAATCCGCGATCGCCAACGCCAGTTCGCCAAACTGCGCCCGGAGCCGCGGCGCCTTCTGGTGCGGCAGCTTCAGCAGATCATCCGCGAGCCCCAGTTCATGCATCACTTCCAGTGTGGAGGGATGGATCGTGGCCCCGCGAAAATCACGGAGGAAGTCGGCGTGCTTCTCCAGCACGAGCACATCCACGCCCGCGCGGGCCAGCAGCAGACCCAACATCATGCCGGCGGGACCGCCCCCCGCGATACAGCACCGGACCGAGAGTGTGTTCGCCATGTCGACTCCGGCTCCGAGAGGGAACGGACAGGGGAGAGGCTCCTCTCTGGTGCCGCACTCTACAAGAGGCCTTGGAAGACACCCTCCCGCACGCCCTCGCGCGCCGCGAGGCAGACGAAGCTCACCTGCCGGACCTGGCGCCGAGCGCGTAGAGCCCCGTCATGGTCAGACCGACCACGCCGGCGAACGCGGCTGGTTCCCATTTGCCGTTGATGAGACTCAAGGCTGCAAAGCCGACGACCCACAACCACAAGATGCCGAACCGTTTGATGCCCTCCGCGACGGTCACCCACTGCTGCTGCACGGAGAAGCGCCCCAGGACCGCGCTGGCCACGGCTCCGACGAAACCTGCCGCATAGATCCCTGGCTCCATGCCGCCCACCATAAAGAACAGGAGGAGCCCCATGGTCCCGAAGACCACGGCCTCGAAGGCCCACCGTCTAAGAACTGACTCGTGCTGATCGGATGGTTCCATCGACGACACCTCACGGGTGAGGAACAGATTCCCTCGCACCGTAATCCCCACGCCGCTCTAGCTGTGTGGACGGTTACGAGATCGGAAGATCCCGGCTGCAATCACGGCGACCACGGCCATGAGCGGGCCGAAGACGAAGGCCCCGGTCATGGCCGCCTCGGGCGATTTGTCGTGGGTGTTGGAGGAGAAGGTCTCGATTGCCAGCATGCCCCCCCAGAGCCCGACAGGGAGGCAGGCGCTCACCGCCGCATGTCGTACGCCGCGCGAGCGATCCGCTTCTCGGCGCCTCTTGTTCGGCCCCTTTCCCTGGCCTATGATGAAGCCGGCCGGTCCGCCCCAACGATTGTTCCCTTACCCAGGAGGTGATTCATGCCGACCTACGTCAGCCTGGTCAAGTTCACCCAGCACGGCCTCATGACCATGAAGGACAAAGGTATCGAGCGGGCCGAGGCGGTCCAGAAGAATGCCAAGGCTCAGGGAGGCAAGCTCCTGCAAGCCTACTACTGCCTGGGAGAGTACGATGTGGTGGCAATCTGGGAGTTCCCCGACAATCGCGCGGCGATGAAGGCCGCCGTGCTGAACGCCTCCTTGGGCCACATCCAGATTACGACCATGCCGGCGGTCACGCGGGACGACTGGAAGAAGCTCCTGCAGGACGCCTTGGGCAAGCAGAAGTAGGCCTCGACATCGGAGGCGATCCTGACCGTCGTAAATGCCTCATGGTTGGAAGCAAGCGAGGATGAGGACAGTCTGAGCTGTTCCCACTCCGAGTGGCCGGCGAGCTCCTGTTGGGAAGCCTCCGCCCCTGCGGTCCGCCCGTGCTCAGCGGCTGTCCTTGCACGGGGAGCCGGGACGGGATAGCCCCGGATCGGCCCGCCCGTCCTCAGGCGAGAGGGTTGCCGTCCTCAGAGCCTTCACATAAAAGTTGGAAGAGCCTTATAATGAAGGGTCGTTCCAAGCTTGCTCATTTCCCTCTCCTTAGGGGCCGCATGGTCGGTGTCCCACTGCGTGTGGTTCCCACTCTTTACTCTTCGTCCCTCCAATAGGGCATAGCCAGGTTGCCGTTCACTGCGCGCGTCGAGCGAGCGCTTTCCGAAGTGCGGGCTCTGTGAGCACAGGGGATTGCAGGCTGCCATCTCTCCCCATTCCAGACGAAGGCTCTTGACGGCCTGTTAAGAAGCCTAGCTCCCTTCTGCTTTCTCGCCATCAATAATACTCATAGTCTCTAGACGGATAGGCTTCCCTTCTGTACTCATCAGCCATGAAGTCCCCTCAGCTACGCTTCGGCAGGCGAGTCCGTCAATTACGCCTCAAGAAAGGATGGACACAGGAACAGCTGGCTGAAAGGACTGGCCGTCATTGGACTTACATTGGCGGCATAGAACGTGGCGAGCGCAATGTAACCCTCGCAGTAATTGCTGACATCGCTCGTGGGCTTGGTGTTGAGATCAAAGCATTGTTTCCGAAGGAGCATGAGTAGTGCGATCTCATCCTCTCGAGCATGATCTCAATGCCGACGCAGCCGATATTCTCTCTGCCATTCAAAAGGGCTTTCGCGCCATAATCGACGTCAAGGGGAAGCTAGCGGAGTACTT
>JACRLS010000211.1 GCA_016235225.1 Nitrospirota bacterium
CGATGCCGAATCGAAGGTCCTCCCGATCCTTGTCGGTCAGCGTCGCGGCGCTGATTTGGGTGCCCGGAAGATTAATGCCTTTGTGCGTGGTGACCATCCCCCCCGACACGACCGTACACTCCACCCTGTCGCCGATAATCCCGTCGGCGCGCAGCTCGACCAGCCCGTCGTCGATCAAAATGCGGGCGCCGGCCACGATGTCTTTGGCCAGCTGCGGATAGGTCACCGGAATCGTGACGGGAGACGATGGGGAGGTCCGCTTATCGGGGGAGGCACCGGTCAGATGCACCCGCTGGCCGGGTGTCAGGTTCAGGCCGTCCGGCCCGACCGCGCCGACTCGAATGCGGGGACCCTGCAGGTCCTGGAGGATCGCCACGGCGGCGCGACGCCGGTCCGCTGCCTCTCGGATCGCCTTCACGGCGCGAGCATGGGAGTCGTGTGTGCCGTGCGAGAAATTCAGTCTCGCCGCATCCATGCCGCACTCGATCAACCGATCCAACAGCTCTGGCCGGTCGCTCGCCGGCCCAATCGTGCATATAATCTTGGCGCTTCGAATCGTCATGAGTCCTTTCGCTGGTCAACGGGAGGAACTGCCGGATGGCGGAGACGCGAACGAGGCGGTGCCGGGAAGGTCGCTGCCGTGCATTCTGGCGAAGAGTTCCCAGTCGAACGGTTTGGGTCCGACGGCGTGGAGGGGAATACTCTCGATCGTGCCCGGCTCGCGATAGGCCAACATCGATCCCACGACATGTTCGGGATGATCCACCAGCCGGCGGATGGCCTCGTACGCCAGATGCTGCCCGATGGTCTTGTCCTCGGGTGTCGGGTGGGCCCCCCGTAACGTGTGGCCGAGAATCGTGGCTTTCGTCGCCGGCGAGAGGGGATAGTGCCCCCGTCTGGCCTGACCCCTCGGCCATTGGGCCGTCGAGGCGGTGATGTAATCGACGAGACCGTGGACGCCTCCCTCCCGGTGGTGGCTGTGGGGTGTCCGCTCCGCGACCACAAACAAATGGCTCTTATTCGGGACGCCCAACGTGCGCTTGAGCGTGCCCAAGATGATCTCGTCGATATACGCGTCGGGGTCGGGATGCTCGTTGACGAGCACTCCCTCTGCCCTCGCCTGATAGGCGCAGGCCAGGGCGAGATGGCCCGATCCCGCCCCCATTACCTCGACGAAAAAGATGCTACCCATCGCTGCGCTGGTCGCTTTCAGGGACTCAATGGATTCATTGGCCAACGCCACCGCCGAATGGAAGCCGAGCGACGTCGTGCCCGCGATGTTGTCGTCGATTGTCCCCGGGATTCCGACCACCGCGCCAGATGCTGCATGGCGGCCTGCTGCACGTGCTCATTCTTGAAATCTTCAAAACGGCTGCTCCCGATCGGACTGCTCGCATGGTTGCTCATGCCTCGCGTGTCCTGCTCGGTCACCGCCTCGATCCAATTATTCGCCAGCCCCAGGAATCCGTGATGGACAAAATACACGTCCAGGCCCAGGCGGTTGCCGGTGACGCGCAGTTCTTTCAGCGTGGCGCCGCCACCGGCGAAGTCACCGCCGGACACCAACGCCACGATCCGCTTGATCTGCCGGGGCCTCAGCGTGACTCGATCCCGCCGGACGCGCTCGACCGTCACCCAGGCATCTCGTGTCACCCGTTCCCGCTCCGACAGTCCCACCGCCGTGGAATAGCCGGACAGTTGCTGGTGCTCATAGGTCAGAAGAACCACGTTATCCTGGCTCTCCTTATACTCGCTGAATTCGAGGAAGGCTTCGTGAAATGGGCGAGGGTCCAGATAGATCATGAGCGCCCGCAGGGTTGAGCTGTGCGTGTACAGACAGGCCACCTTCGCTTGATGGGAGTGCCCCACGCGGTGGAGCCCGGCAATCACATCGATGTAGAGATCGTAGAACGAGGTGCCGCCTGGATAACAATAGAGCGGGTGTTTGAGCAGGCGTTTGACCGTCTTCACGTCGACTCCAAAGGCCTTCGCGGCTTCCTCGGCCTCGACCGTTTTCTCCACGCCGGTCACCCAGCCGAAATCCGAGGACTCCAGCGCCGGCTCGAACGACGGGTCGGGGTGAGACGACCGGTCCGGTGTCAGGGCCGCGACCACGTGCTGAAACAGATGCGTCGTGTTCGGGCTCCGGCTCACGAAGTGCAGGAACGTGCGGGGATCCAGATAATTGGAGAGATGGAGAAAATCCAGTTGTTGTCCCACGACGCCGACCATGCGGGCCAGCGCGGCCCCGACCGTATCGGCTCGTGGAATGCCACGCTCCGGATCCAACTGGTTCGCCAGCCGTCGCCCGACCCGATGCGTCTTGCTCTCCACGCGAGAGATGCCGTGCCGCATGGCGAAGAGAATCGTTCGGCCGCTCAGATCGCGAGGCAGCAACCAGAACCGATCATCCCCCAAATCCAGCACAATGCGCCCTTCCGCCAATTGGGGCGTCAGGTGTGCGCGCGGCACGATCGCCGCCGGGCGGTGGTGGGTGGGCTTCTGAAGCGGTCCGATCGGCGCATGGAGCAGCGGCGACAGTTCTCCTTCGGCCAGGAGCCGGTTCCAGGCGGCGAACAATACCAATTCGTCGCCCCCGCATCCCTCGGCCAGCAGAGCGCGTCGAGCTGCTCGGTAGTCGTCAGCCTCGGGGAACCCGATTGGGGCGCGGCGGACAAACTCCCGAATCCGGTCCATCGCGTCCTGCGTCCGCGCGAGACGGTCCACGGAGGGCGCCGCGGGCGGCGGCAGATCGACTCCCTCAGCCGGCGCTCGGCGCGCGAATGCCTCCCCATAGGCCAGCAGGCCTTCCACAGTGACGAAATCCAACTTCTTCGTTTCCACGTGCATGTCTTAGCCTCAGCCGCTTGTGGTTTCTTCTTCTGCAGTGTAGGCATTCTAACAAACAGCCCTTCCTGCCGCAAAGAACGCGTCGATTCCGGCGATTGCGTTTCATCGTAACCCCGTGATACGGTGCCGTCTCTTTTTTCGTGCTCCCGCGTGAATCAGCCCCTGTGTCAGCCGTCGCGTCGTGCCGCCACCGGTCGGTGGCTTGCGCTGGCAGTCGTCGTGGCCTGTCTCGGGACGCTCGGCCTCGGCGTGCCGATGGCGCACGCGGCCCCGGAACAGGGAGGTGAGTCGGTCTGGCTGACCAGGACGGCTCAGGACTCGGAACGGTCGCCGGAGCTTCCGCAAAAGGTCTTCGATGTCCTGGAACAGATTCGGCAGCATGAGGGCGCGCCGCCGCCGGGATTCATCGGCGGCCGCATCTTCCAGAACCGCGAGCGACGATTGCCCAGAGGGCGGTATCGGGAGTATGACGTTAATCCGAAGATCCGTGGGCAGAACCGGGGACCGGAGCGACTGGTGATCGATCAACGAAGCGGCAAAGCTTACTATACGCGCGACCATTACCGATCGTTTGTGCCCGTACAGTAGATCAATGCCAACGTCCAATCATCTCGACACGACCACACCACCGTTCGTCCAGCTGTTGGTGCTACGCCCCGGCGAGCGGTGGGCGCAACGCCTCGCGGTGCCGTCCGGCCATCTGCAGGCGCTGGTCGCCGGGGCGCGCTGCCGCACCAAGGCGGGGCTCATGAAGGCCTTCGCCCGGGCGCTGAAGTTCCCCTCCTATTTCGGAGAGAACTGGGATGCGTTTGAAGAATGCCTGTCGGACTTGGAGGGGATCCAAGCGCCGGGCTACGTGGTCGTGATCACGGACGCGGAGCAGGTCTTAACCGAGCACGACGACGCCGAGGATTTCAAGATTCTCATGGACATTCTCCAATCGGCCGGGGCCGGCTGGGCCGCCAGGCAGCCTGGACGGGAGCCGGTCCCGTTTCATGCCGTCTTGGTCGTCAGCGAAGCAGAGAAGAGCCGTCGCCGCTGGGGCATCCCGGTTGTGAAGGGGACCGTTGTCAAGGGTACAAAGGGAACGGCGAAATCCAAGACACCATCGAAGACCACATCATCGAAGAGGCGAGGGGCATGAAGACAACGACGAGTCAGAAATTATTCGCCGAAGCCCAGCAATACATTCCGGGCGGGGTCAACAGTCCGGTCCGGGCCTTTCGATCTGTGGGCGGACAGCCGCTGTTCATCAAACGGGCCAAGGGCGCCAAGCTCTACGATGTGGACGGGAACGCCCTCATCGACTATGTGCTCTCGTGGGGACCGATGATTTTGGGGCACGCGCCGGCGCCGGTCATCAAGGCCATCACCCAGGCGGCGGCACGCGGCACCAGCTATGGCGCGCCGACGGAACTGGAAGTCCGGCTGGCCAAGATGATCAACGAAGCCGTACCGTCGATGGAGCAGGTGCGGCTGGTGAGCTCCGGTACTGAAGCGGTGATGAGCGCCATCCGCCTGGCACGCGGCTACACCAAGCGCGACGGCATTCTGAAATTCGACGGCTGCTATCACGGCCACAGCGACTACTTGTTGGCGAAGGCCGGCTCCGGCGTGGCGACCCTGGGCTTGCCGGATTCTCCCGGCGTGCCCGCGGACTTTGCCAAGCACACGCTCACCGCACCCTACAACGACATCAAGGCCGTCAAGGCGTTGCTGGATCAACATCACCGCGAGATCGCCTGCGTCATCGTGGAACCGGTGGCGGGGAACATGGGCGTCGTCCCGCCGGGTGGTGATTTCCTGCCGACCCTCCGCGGCCTGACCAAAGCCTATGGCATTTTGCTGGTCTTTGACGAAGTCATCACCGGCTTCCGGGTGCACTATGGGGGCGCGCAGGAGCTGTACGGCATCCAGCCGGACCTCACCTGCCTCGGGAAGATCATCGGCGGTGGGCTGCCGGTCGGGGCCTACGGCGGCAAGCGGGAGATCATGCAGATGATCGCGCCGGCCGGGCCGGTCTATCAGGCGGGGACGCTCTCGGGCAATCCGCTGGCCGTCACGGCGGGGATCGAGACACTGAAGCGCCTGAAGGCGCCGGGGGTCTACAAGAAGCTGGAAAGCCTCTCAGCGGAGCTGGCTCATGGGATTGGGGAAGCCGCCAGGAAGGCCAACGTGTCCGTGACGCAGACCCGCGTCGGCTCCATGCTGACGACGTTTTTCACCAACGGCCCGGTGGTTGACTACACCACCGCCAAGCAATCCAACACGCAGACCTATGCGAAGTTCTTCAACCGGATGCTGGAGCAGGGTGTCTACTTCGCCCCGTCGCAATTTGAAGCGGCCTTCCTGTCGTTGGCCCACACCAGCGCGGATGTGAAGGAGACGGTCGAGGCAGCGAGGATCGCGTTCAAGAATCTTTAACGTTCCTCGTCGCTCGTGGTTCGACTGGCTCACCACCCTGAGCTTGTCGCCCCTCGATCCTCCTCGGGGCGACCCTGAGCCCGCCGAAGGGTCGAAGGGTATCTCATCGTTCGCGAGGCCCCAAAACAAAACTGGCAGGTCTTTCGGGAGACCTGCCAGTTCGTATCAAGACCGATACGGATCGCGTCAATTTAGATACGGCAAACTGTCTTCGGTTCGTCCTCGCGCTTCACGAGATACGCTTCACGCGCTGCTATTCATCATCGTCGTCCGCTTCCAGCGCCTCCTGCCGCTTCTGCTCCTCCATCGCGTTGTGGAGGAGCATCCGGATGAACACGGAATAGAGCGAGCCCTTCTCCAGCGTCCCGCCAGGAGGGACCGCGATCCGGCCTTCTTTTATCATCTTGTCGAGCCAGTTCTTCTGATCCGGCGCGATCAATATCGGAATCTCGACCAGCCCGACCTTTCCAAACATATCCATGAGTGAAACCTCCGTGAAGCGTTATTCGTGAAGCGCCGGAATACCAAGATCATCTCGGCGAGTCTCGCATTTCCCGCTCGTCGCGCATTTCTCGCACCGGCAGCCCAACGGGCTGGCCGCATTCCACCATGCGGTTTCCTTCTAAGTCAACAGCACGGGATGGCCCTTGGGCGGCCTGGATTCAGGCGCGCATGGTTCTTGCTGTTCCCTCAGTCAGCGAGGCTGGTGGCAAATCACAGAGGAGGGGACCATGGGACGGGGGAGCATGAGAAAACGGGTCGGGTACTGGATGGGAACAATCAGCGTTGGGCTGGGGCTCTTGCTCGCGGTCCCCTTGCCGACACAAGGACAGCCGCACAAGACTCACGCGAACGATGGGCCTGCCTTTCGGCCGCCTGGGCTGCCGCATTCAAGCGTGCGCTTGCCCAAGACCAACCTCTTGCCGCGCATCGGGCTCTCGACGGATCGCCCGGGACGCAGCCGTCGCCTCCGCTCGTTTGTCACGCGGACTCGACAACCGAGGACACAGAATCTCGACACGAACAAGATCCGCGTAATCGACGGCGATACCTTCGTCTACGGCCATCAGCGGATTCGCCTGCTTGGGATCGATACGCCGGAATTGTCCGAGACCGGCGGCGTGGAATCCGCCGACCGTCTGCGGGCGCTCTTGCAGGAAGGACCGGTCACCATGGTGTCCGGCCCGACCGACGACTACGGGCGGACCCTCGCCGACGTCTTTGTGAATCACCGCAACGTGGCGCAGATCCTGACGGCGGAAGGATACGCGAAGCGGCCGGATCGCTGATGGCGTATGGCACATGGCCAGCCGGAATCTGCTTCCGGCTCTTTCCCAATCCGGTCCTCAACCGGCTATCGAGAGGACTTGCTCCCCGGCGTCAGACTGGTCCTACACGAGGCTTCGACTTCCTAGTCTGATGACAAAAGGCACACGCTGAGCTATCATCGTGTCGTGAAGACGTACCGCTGGAGCGAGGAGAAGAATGAGCAGCTAAAGCAGTCGCGAGGGATTTCCTTCGAGGACATCATCTTAGCGCTTGAATCTGGGGGGCTCCTTGATGTTCTCGCGCATCCGAACCCGAAGCGGTATCCAAACCAGAAGGTGCTCGTTGTGGCCGTACTGGACTATGTGTACCTGGTGCCTCACGTCGAGAAGTCCGACCACATCTTTCTCAAGACCGTCATCCCGAGCCGAAAGGCCAGGCGGGACTATGGAACAAGAGGTGAGAAATGAAGAAGCTTGACCAGTATGAGAAGCGAATCCTGTCAGCATACGAGCGCGGCGAGTTGAAATCGGTCGTGACCTCGGAAGCATCGCTGCGTCGATACCGCGACTATGCGCGAGCGACACTGGCCAAGAACCGACGTGTGAATATCCGCATGTCCACGCTGGACCTCGCAGATATCCAGGCGCGTGCATCCGAGGAAGGCATTCCCTATCAGACCCTCATGGCGAGCGTGTTGCACAAATTCGCAACTGGCCGTCTTATTGAGCGACGGTCGAGTCTCAGTTCGCGTTCAAGAAGAGCAGCCCGTAAGCGCACGGCCGCCTAACACGCGTCGGAGGCTCAAGCCAGACGTCTCCCGGAGCAGGGAAAGGAGTCAGTCCCTGAGACCGGTAGTAGGTTGCGACAGGCACCACCATAACGATGCATAATCCTCCCCATCCTGGTGAAGTGCTCAAGGATCTCTGCTTGGATCCGCTGGGCGTCAGTGTGACGCGAGCGGCCAAGGCCCTCGGCATTAGCCGTAAGACGCTCTCCGCTATCATTAATGGGCGGGCCGGGATCAGCCCGGAAATGGCGGTGCGGTTGTCGCTGGCGTTCGGCACCTCGGCGGAGAGCTGACTCACGCAGCAAGTCCAATACGGCCTCTGGCAGGCCGAAAAGACTCGGCGAAAACTGCGCGTCGGAAAACTGACCGCAGCCTGATCAACTTCGAGGCTCTGCCACAACGAGTCGATACGCATGCCAGGCCCCCAATAGGGACCCACGCGGATTCGCCTGCTTGGGATCGATACGCCGGAATTGTCCGAGACCGGCGGCGTGGAATCC
>JACRLS010000212.1 GCA_016235225.1 Nitrospirota bacterium
ACGGGCTGGACGGCCAGCAGCGGAATCAGCCTCACCGTGTGCTCCATCACCACCTGGGCGAGGGACCAATTGTTGATAAGCGAGTTATCGATGTAGATCAGCATCCCCTTGAAGCCGCACTCCTCGCTCCACCGGGCCACGTCCACGACCCGCCGGATATAGGCTGCGCCGCCCTCCTGATAAAAGCCAGGCCGCTCCACGACGTCGTCGGAGGTATTCCCGGGACACGTCGTGTACAGCTCCAATTTGATGCCGGATGACTCGCCCTGCATGTCTGCTCCTTTCGTCCTGGGGCTGCGGCCACGCCATGATACAGCCCGCGGCACACTGTGTCTATTTCCGGAAGATCCTCTATCTCCGATCCGGTGAGGTAAGCGGCGGGCCACCATCCCTCCATCGGCCACCGACGGAGAAAACTCAAGCCTCCCAGAAACTCGCCAGGTACCGGCCTCTTGCATCAACACTCTTTCTTCTTTCTTTTCGGTTGCTGGGAGCGGATCCTTAACGATGCTGTGGGCCCCTGTTTTTAGGAGCGAGGATTTTCGTCCGGATTCATTCGCATCCCTCGGCCTCCCTTTTCAGGGAGATCGGGCAGGGATGCACCCTGTTGCGCGGGGGGCTTGAGCTCCGGGATTCTGTGTGAGGGGGGGAAGGAAAGACCTTTCGGCTCAGGTTTCTGTCGGATCTTGCCGATTTGATGTGCAAGAAGAGCGATCGTGCTCGTGCCCCCCCGAGTGGCGTGGACGTCGGCCTACGTAGGGGAGGAAATCGGGTGCCGGGAAGGGATCTGCTCTCTCCGCATGCTCCCTGTCCCTACCGGACGCGGGGGTGCTTCTGGATCACATCAATCGGCTGCTACGTTTGTGTGGGAGGGGTATAATGATCGCCTTCGCATCTCAGGTGGGGGAACTGCTATGAACGTCATCGGGGTGAGCGGGATCGAGCAGGCGCGCGGGTTCAAGGAGGCGCACTGGCCGGGTCTTGAAGAGCGCATGTACCGGATGTGTCAGGGCTATGATTCGGCCGCTGCGTTGGTGATGAACGGCGAGATCGTCGCCGCAGCCGAAGAAGAGCGGTTCAACCGGAAGAAACATTCCGCCGCGTTTCCTGTACTCGCGATTCACGACTGCCTCAAACAGGCGGGGATTTCCCTTGATCAAGTCGACCAGATCGCTCACGCGTTCGATTACGAACCCTGTCGATCCGCGTACGCCGTGGCCCCCATGGCGGTGGCCCGGTTCCAGGAGGCCTATTCCCATGAGGCATTTCGCGCCCTCGTCAGTCGGGATTTGCCGGGATTTCCCCTCGACCGGGTGCACCATGTCAACCATCACCTCGCCCATGCGGCCAGCGCGTATTTCACCTCCGGGTGGGACGAGTGTCTGGTGATCGTCATCGACGGCATGGGCGAGGTACACGGCGCATCCGTGTATCACGCGCGCGACGGGAAGCTGACCTCACTCCAGCACATCTCCGCCTTGGATTCGATCGGCATCCTCTATTCGCTTGTCACGTTGCATCTCGGCTTTGATTTCAATTCAGATGAATACAAGATTATGGGACTTGCACCATACGGGGACCCTACGCGCTACAGCGCGTTCTTCGCCGACGCCGTCAAGTTGACGCCGGCCGGCCGTATCAAGATTCCCATGTTGCGGATGAATAAGACGCGGGACGATCAGGAGAACTTTGTGGTCAGCCGCCGTTACCTCGATGAACACCTCATCAAGGCGCGACAGCCCGACAGCGACATCACCCAGGATCATCGTGATATCGCCGCGGCGCTCCAAGCCTGCTTGGATGACACCATGCTCCACCTCTGTGGACATTTCGGCAAGAAGACCGGTCTCCGACGCCTGGCGATGGCGGGCGGGGTCGCGCTCAATTGCACGGCCAACGGGAAGCTGTTGCGCTCCGGGCTGTTCGATGACATCTACGTGCAGCCGGCCGCCGGGGATGATGGCGCCGCGATTGGGGCCGCCCTGTATCAGTCGTCCGTGGTGGGGAAGCTGAGAAATCGGCGTTCGCCGGTGCCCTTCTTGGGGCCCAGCCATTCGATGGAGGCCGTTGACGAAGCCATCAGTGCCTTCAAGGAGTCGGTCGAGGTCGTGCGGTTCAAGTCGCTCGAGGACACCTGCGCGGAGGCGGCCCGACTCATCGCGGAAGGAAAGGTTGCCGCCTGGTACCGGGGACGCATGGAATTCGGCCCGCGGGCGCTCGGCCATCGCAGCATCATCGCGGATCCCGGCCATTCCGAGATGCGCGATCGCAGGGCAGGAATTTCCGTACATGATCATGATCGTCGATGTGCGCCCGCAGTATCGTGCCGCGCTGCCGGCCATCACGCATGTCAACGGGTCCGCGCGCCTCCAAACTGTGTCCCCGAAAGACAATCCGGAATTTCACGCGCTCCTGAAGGCGGTCGGGAAAACAACGGGACGGGAGATGCTGCTGAATACCAGTTTCAACGTCAAGGGACAGCCGATCGTCAACACACCGTCTGAAGCGATTGAAACGTTCTTGAGGACAGGGATCGACGTATTGTTCCTGGAGAATGTGCTCCTTCGGCGTCGACGCCGGTAATCTTTTGACCGACAGCATGCGTCGAGTCGGCTCCGTCCGCGTCTCTCTGCCGCAGGGTTGAAAGGACGGCGTCTATCTCTCGATGTTCATGAATCTGGACGTGACTGAGTGACAAGCATGACAACCGGTCGCCTGGTGCTGGACGATGGGGCAGTCTTCGAGGGGGAGATGTTCGGGGCGCGGACATCGATCTCCGGAGAAGTCGTCTTCAACACCGGGATGGTCGGCTATCCCGAATCCCTCACCGATCCCTCCTACAAGGGCCAGATCTTGGTTCTCACCTATCCGCTGATCGGCAACTACGGCGTGCCCTCGGCTCAGACCGAAGGCGGTGTGCCGTCGACATGGGAGTCAGACCGGATCCAGGTGCAGGGATTGGTCGTCTCGGAGTATGCCTCGCGCCATAGCCACTGGCAGGCGTCGCAGAGCCTCGCGGAGTGGCTCGCAGCCTCCGGGGTGCCCGCCCTTTCCGGCGTGGATACCCGGCAGATCACGAAGCGAATCCGGGACCGGGGGACGATGCTGGGCAAACTCCTGATGTCCGGCGAGGAGGTCGGGTTCTGCGACCCGAACCAGCAGAACCTCGTGTCCGCCGTCAGCTCGGACGCGCCGGTCTCCTACGGCAGCGCCGGACCCCGGGTCCTGTTGATCGACTGCGGGTGCAAATCCAATATTATTCGGAACCTGCTGGCGCGGGGCCTGAGTCTTGTACGCGTCCCCTGGAATTATGCCATCCCACCCGACATGGACTACGACGGGGTCGTGATCTCCAGCGGCCCCGGCGATCCCAAATACTGTCGGGACACCATTCGCCAACTTCAGTTGCTCATGGAGCAGGATCGTCCCATCCTGGGAATCTGTCTGGGCCACCAGCTCATGGCCCTGGCGGCGGGGGCGGATACGTACAAGCTCAAGTTCGGCCACCGGAGTCAAAATCAACCGTGCCTCGAAGTCGGAACGCAGCGGTGCTACATCACGTCCCAAAATCATGGCTATGCGGTGCGCACCGATACGCTTCCGACCGGCTGGACCCCCTGGTTTACGAACGCGAACGACGGGACCAACGAGGGCATTCGACACCGGCGGAAACCCTTCATGAGTGTCCAGTTTCACCCTGAAGCGTCCCCCGGACCGGACGACACCGCGCATATTTTTGACGAGTTTGTGAGGCACCTCTGATGGCCGGGAAACCCAAGAAAGTCCTGGTTCTCGGCAGTGGGGCATTGAAGATCGGCGAAGCCGGCGAGTTCGACTACTCAGGCAGCCAGGCCATCAAAGCCTTCAAGGATGAGGCGGTGACCACCGTCCTCGTGAATCCCAACATCGCGACGATCCAAACCTCGGATTCCCTGGCCGATCAAGTCTACTTCCTTCCCGTGACCCCTCATTTCGTCGAGCGCGTGATTGAGCAGGAACAGCCGGATGGCATCACGATCAGCTTCGGCGGCCAGACGGCGCTCAACTGTGGCTTGGCGTTGGATGAACGGGGAGTCCTGGCGAAGCATCATGTTGAAGTGTTAGGTACCCCGTTGAGCGCCGTCCGAGCCACCGAGGATCGCGGCATCTTTGCGGATACGCTGGGGCAGATCGACGTCAAGGTGCCCCGCAGCGTTGCGGTCACGACGGTGGGCGAAGCCGTCGACGCCGCCCGATCCATCGGGTATCCCGTGATGCTCAGAATTGCGTACGCCTTGGGCGGGCTGGGGTCCGGCATTTGTGCGGATGAGGGCCAGCTCCGAGAGCGGGCCGACCACGCCTTGCGCCATGGGCCGCAGGCCCTTGTGGAAGAGGCCCTGAATGGGTGGAAAGAGGTGGAGTACGAGATCGTACGCGACCACGTCGACAATACGATCACCGTGTGCAACATGGAGAATCTGGATCCGATGGGGATCCATACCGGTGAGAGCATCGTCGTCGCGCCAAGCCAGACGTTGAGCAACCACGAGTACCACTTCCTGCGGCAGGTCGCCATCAAGGTCGCTCGTCATCTCGGGATTGTCGGAGAATGCAACATCCAGTTCGCGTTGGATCCCCGCTCCTGTGAATACCGCGTGATCGAGGTCAACGCGCGCCTCTCACGGAGTTCGGCGCTTGCCTCCAAAGCCACGGGCTATCCGCTGGCCTATGTGGCGGCCAAGATCGCGCTGGGTCATAGCCTCGTGGAGTTGCCCAATGCCATGACGGGAGTGACACAGGCCTGCTTTGAGCCGGCGCTCGATTACGTCGTCGTGAAGATGCCCCGGTGGGACCTGAAGAAGTTCCGGATGGTGTCGAAGCGATTGGGGTCGGCCATGAAGTCGGTCGGGGAGGTCATGGCCATCGGGCGAAGTTTTGAGGAAGCCATCCAGAAAGCGGTACGGATGCTGGAAGTCGGGGTTCCCGGTCTCGTCGGGCACGAGAAGTCGTGGAGCGATGAAGGCATCGAGGCCGAGCTCAAGGATCCGACCCCGCAACGCATCTTCGCCATCCCCACCGCCATGCAACAGGGGATGTCGATTGAGCAGATCCACCGGCTCACCTGCATCGACCAATGGTTTCTCCACAAGATCCGGCATCTCGTGGATGTGGCTGAGCAATTTCAACAGAATCCGGACCCCTTACGATCACGGGACTTGATGATGGCCGCGAAGCGCACGGGGTTCAGTGACCTGCAGATTGCCCGGTTGATCGGGTCCGAGGAATCGACCGTCAGAACCTGGCGTGAACGGCATGGCTGCCGCCCGGTGATCAAACAAATCGACACCCTGGCCGCGGAGTATCCCGCACGCTCCAACTACCTCTATCTCACCTATCATGGGCAGGAAGATGACGTCCCGGGGGGCGGAGCCCCGTCGGTGATTGTCCTAGGCTCCGGGGCCTATCGCATCGGGAGTTCCGTCGAGTTCGACTGGTGCTGTGTGAACACGGTCCAGACCTTACGGGCGTGCGGTTATCGTACGATCACGATCAACCACAATCCGGAGACGGTGAGTACGGATTATAACGAATGCGACGCGCTCTATTTTGAGGAACTCAGCGTTGAGGCCGTCCTCGCCGTCTGTCGCAAGGAACAGCCGCTGGGTGTCATCCTGTCCATGGGCGGGCAAGTCCCCAACAATCTCGCCACTCAGTTGGAGGATGCGGGCCTTCGGATTTTGGGGACGCCCCCGCGGTCCATCGATCAGGCGGAGGACCGGCATAAGTTTTCCAAGCTCCTGGACGGCCTGGGCATCAAGCAGCCGGCATGGAAAGAAGTGGCGAGTGTGAATGAGGCGGTGACGTTCGCCGAGGCGGTGGAATATCCGGTGCTCATCCGCCCCTCCTATGTCTTGAGCGGTTCCACCATGGGCGTGGCCTCGAATGAGGCTGAATTGGCCCGGTTTTTCGAGCGAGCCGTCAAGGTCTCCTCCCGGTATCCGATCGTCATCACCAAGTTCATCGAGCACGCCAAAGAGCTGGAATTCGATGCCGTGGCCTGCCACGGTCAAGTGGTCCTCTCAGCGATTTCCGAGCATGTGGAGAACGCCGGGGTGCACTCGGGGGATGCCACGCTGGTGTTCCCTCCCCAACGGACGTATCTGGAAACCATCCGGAGGATCCGAAAGATCGGCGCCGGTATCGCCGAAGCGCTCCAGATCCATGGTCCCTTCAATATACAATTTATCGCCAAAGACAATGAGGTCCAGGTCATCGAGTGCAATGTGCGGGCATCGAGGAGCTTCCCCTTCGTGTCGAAGGTGTCCTCGGTCAACTTTATCGAGACGGCGACTCGCGTGATCATGGGAGAGCCGGTTCAGCCCGTCAATGGCGCCTTTGCCGACCTCGAGTATGTGGGCGTGAAAGCCCCGCAGTTCTCCTTTACGAGATTAGAAGGCGCCGATCCCACCCTGGGGGTGGAGATGGCCTCCACCGGGGAGGTGGGCTGCCTGGGGAATGATTTTGAGGAAGCTTTTTTGAAAGCGTTGTTATCCGTCGGCTATCGATTGCCCGTCAAGGCGATTCTCCTGTCCACCGGTCCCGTCAAGGACAAAGCGGCCTTCCTGTCCTCCGCGCGAATGCTCGAACATCTGGGCGTCATGTTGTTTGCAACGAAGGGGACGGCGGATTTCCTGTCAGCCAACGGGATCATCACCACCGTGCTCCGCTGGCCTCTCGACGGGGGGAGTCCCAATGTCGTCGAGTATCTCAGTGAGGGGAAAATCGACTTGGTGATCAACATTCCGAAAAACTATCAAGAACAGGAGCTCAGCAACGACTATCTGATCCGGCGCAAAGCCGTGGATTTGGCGATCCCGCTGTTTACCAATATCCAACTGGCCCAACGGTTCGTGGAAGCCATCGCTCGCAAGCGCCTGGACGACCTGGTGTGTAAGAGTTGGTCGGCCTATCGGCAGGGGGGGTAGTTCCCGAGTTGGCGCGCCTCGGGCCGAGGGCCTCTGCCATGCCCCGCGTTCGCTCCTAGGCGCACACCGCCTTTCACCCAATCTGAAACGCCCCCCCGCTCAACCCAGGGAATTCTGCGATTCCGGTGGCCCCAGCGGGCTCGCATTCAACCCCCGTTTTGTGTACCCTCAGTTCAGCCATTCATTGTCGGCTTCATCGTGAGGAGGCGGTCATGGGCGGAGCGCGACTCTACTTTGGACTCTTCTTTGTGTGCGGTCTCGGTCTGATCTCTTCCGTGAATGGGGAAAGTCCCGTTCCTCACGCGGGGGGCAAGGATTCGGTCGTAGCCCCCGTCGGCAAGGATGGGGCGCCGATGGTGCTGATCCCAGCCGGCGAGTTTACGATGGGGACTCACGACGTGGGCACCAACTGGCATCAAGGGAACCCGAATGAAAGCCCCCAACATGTCGTAGCGGTGCCGGCCTTTCTGGTCGATCTGTATGAGGTGACCATCGAGCGATATGCCAAATTCATGGAGGCCGCCCAGCACGGAGCGCCGCCGCTGTGGGACGATGAGGCGGTGACGTCGGCCGGCGATCGCCCGGTGGTCGGGGTGGATTGGGCCGATGCTGAGGCCTATTGCCGGTGGGCCGGAAAGCGGCTGCCGACCGAATCCGAGTGGGAGAAGGCGGCGAGGGGGACCGATGGGCGACGGTATCCCTGGGGGGACATGCAACCGTTCGTGGACATCGCCAATTATAATCGCGGCTTGTGGGTGAGTTACCAGATCACACTGGTGCCGGTCACGAGCGGGGTGGCGGGGATGAGCATCCGCCATGGGCTCAAGGAAGGCGGCCGGAGCCCCTACGGCCTCTTCCACATGGCGGGGAATGCCTCGGAATGGGTGCAGGACTGGTACGATCGGGAATACTACAAGGGCAGTCCGAAGGAGAATCCCAAGGGGCCGGCGCAGGGCGAGAAAAAAGTGATCCGCGGTGGTTCGTGGAGCGACTCGCCCCGGAATATTCGCGTGACGGCCCGGTTCTCGGCGACGCCGGACTTCCGGGATCAGAGTGTCGGCTTTCGCTGTGCGATGGATGCGCCGAAGCCGTGAGACGTGAAATGTGAGCGGAAGGGGTCAGGGGTGAGTGGTAAGGAGTGAAACGTCAGGATGACGATGCTCAAGATTGGAGATGCGGCGCCGGATTTCCCTTTGCCGGCCACGGATGGGAAGATCTACCGCCTGGCTGACTTTGGAGGCAAGACCGCACTCGTGGTCGTATTCTCGTGCCATCACTGTCCCTATGTCCAGGGAAGATCGACGATAACTGGCAACGCCCTGAGGCCGTGACACGGCGCTATCTCCGGGATGCGCTTGACGCCATGTTAGACGGGCGCGCGCCTGTCGAATCGACCACCTTCGCGGTCGGCTGTACGATCAAGTGGAAATAAACAGTCGATCATCGCTGCGAGTTGTGCCTCCGCCTGGCTCTCACCCCACACCACTTCGAGAGAGACACCTCGTCGTCG
>JACRLS010000192.1 GCA_016235225.1 Nitrospirota bacterium
AAGAATTTGCGACGGTCAACGTGACTCCAAGCGCCTTTCACGGCGAATGGAACTACACAATCCGGCCAAGACAAGTCCATTAGTTGTAAATGTTATATATTGACGTAGCCTAACTGAAAACTTATTGACGTGGTGCGAGAGGGGGGACTTGAACCCCCACGGGGTTAACCACGAGATCCTAAGTCTCGCGCGTCTGCCAATTCCGCCACTCTCGCGCCGGTATGGGAAGATTTGTACAGGGCGAGGCTGACCAGTGTCAACTCATCGTCGCCATCCCGATTCGAGAGGCGCGCGACCCTTCTCGCCGTGGCCGAACGGAGCTCCTGCGCGTCGCTCCTGCGCGGCTCCTACGGCGCGATCTGACTCGTAATGTCCGAGAGATCTTTGGGGTACAGGACGATCTCGATGCGGCGGTTGGCCTGCCGTCCATCCTCGGTCTCGTTGCTAAGCACCGGCTTGGTATCGGAATAGCCGACGGCCGACAGCGACGATCGATCCACCCCGCCCTCTTCGATCAAGTAGCGTACCACGCTGGTCGCCCGGGCGGTGGACAACTCCCAATTGGTGGGAAACCGCTCCTTGATCCGGGGCCCGATCGGCACGTTGTCGGTATGGCCTTCGATCCGGATTTGCTTATCGGTCACCTTCTTGAGCACGTCGCTGACCTGCTTAAGGACCTTCAGCCCGGCCGGCTCCACCTGCGCCTGGCCAGAGTCGAAGAGCACGCGATCCACCATGTTGATCGTCAAGCGGTCCCGGACCTGCTTGATACGGATGTCGCCCTTGGAGATTTCCGACTGGAGCGCGCGGTCCAGGTCTTCACGCGTTCTCGTCAGACGCTGAATCTCGGCTTCCTTGTCGGCTCGCTCCTGGGCCAGGCGGGCTTTCTCCAAGGATTCCGCTTTCAGCCGCTCTTGTTGTTCTTGGAGCAAGACCTGCTGCTTCTTGACGTCCGTATCCAGGCGATCCCGCTCCTGCTTCGTCTTGGCCGCGACGTCCCCGAGCGCCGCCATGTCGCCCGTCAAGGTCGTCACGCGCTGCTTCGTCTTCTCCAACTCGTCGGTCAGGGACGTCACCTTGGCGGCCAGCGATTCCCGATCCGCCGACGCCTGGCGAAGCTCGCCCAGTTCCTGCTGCTGTTCCGCCACCCGCTTATCCAGGTCGGCGGCTCGTGTGGCCTGCGTCTCCAGCTCGCCGGCGCGCTTCTGCAACTTGGCGATCTCGTCCTGGGCCGTCGTCGTCCCGCTCATCAGACGCTGTTTGTCCGCCTGGAGGGCCGTGACGAGACGATGCTCCGCGTCGAGTTTTGACGCAAGGTCCTTGGTCTGGTTCTGGCTGTCCGACAAGGCCGCCACCATCTTCTCCTTGTCCCTGTCGAGCGACCCGATCCGCGCGTCCGCGTCGGTGAGCCCCTTCCTGGCGCTGGCCAGCTCCTGCTGGCTCGTGTCAAAGCGGCGCTGGAGGTCGCCGTTCTTGGTTTGCAGCAGATCCCGCTCTCGGCGCAGTTCGGCGGCGAGTTGATCCAGCATCTGATGGTCGCTCGTCAGCCGGTTCAGTTTGGCGTCCAGTTGGCGGCGAGCCGTGCGCTCGCCGGCCAAGGCGGACTCAGAGGTCTCCAGGGCGGCGCGGGACTGATTGGCCGTGCTCTGCGCCGCGAGCACCGCATTGCCCAGACGCGACTTGTCCTCCTCCAGTGCACTGATCTGCGCGGCCGCCTGTTTCTTGAAGCCTTCGAACGAGGCATCGGTCTGCGCCGAGGCTTTTCGCGCCTTCTCCAAGTCGTCCACGGTCTGCTGATGGGTGCCGGAAGTGACGCAGCCGGCGAGCACGATCGTCCACAAGATCGTCGGGAGCAAAACAGACATGCGAGTCATGATGGCCCTCCTCGAAGAAGCGGATCGGCTGTCCGGTGTCAATCCGCGGCTGCCAGCATGCACGTTCGGGGCATCTAAGTAAAGCCCCGTCTGTAACCAGCCTTGTAGGCGAGCCGGATACGGCGGCCCGAACATTGACTTCGGATTGCCGCCTCTGCACACTGCGGCCATTCTGATCACGGAGGGAGATCTTCTTCATGTGGACCGCGAAGGTCAATGCCGTCCTGGCCGCAGTGGTCGTCACCGTCGGGTTCTGGATCGTGTGGGGTGAGCTCCCTGTGGCCATGGCGGCCCTGCTGGCGCTGCTTCTGGCGGTCTGCCTGGCCTTCTTCTTCTGCTCCTCCATCACGGCGGTGTGGGCTTGGGCGACCGTGCTCCTGGGTCTGGAGAGTCTCTCCTGGCCGATCATGATCATGTGGCAGGCTCGGGGGCTCGGTCCGCAACCCTCCGACGAAGCCATGAGCCAGATCCTGACGGCGCTGGTCGGAGGACTCTTCTCGTCGATTTTCTGGCTGACGTTCTCGGGAGGGATCTTTCGCTGGATGAAGCGCCAGGCTGAGGCGGGGGCGGGTCTTGCCGAATCGAAGGTCCCTTCTGCCGGTATTCGCTCCGATCGGAAGTAGGCTACCCTTGCTACAGGTCGAGCGGATCGACCTCTATCTGCAGCTTGAGGCTGCTCTTTCGCCGCCCGGATTCCATCTGTTCCATCGAGAGCCGAACGGCCAGTGACGCCGCGTCCGGCGCCTCAGACTTCACCACCAAGTGCCAGCGATGGCGTTTTCTGAAGTACGGAGGGCTGGCTGGAATGGGCCCGAGCACGGAGACGCTGCGCAGCGTCTCCTGTTTGTGCTGAAGGCGACGGATCACGTCGACCCATCGTTCCGCCGTCTCTTGCGCGGCGGCCTCGCTTGGGCTGGCGATCGAGAGTCGGATCAGGCGGGCGTAGGGGGGATAGCCCAAAGCCTCGCGAAAGACGAGTTCTTGATCGTAGAACCGCGAGGGTTCGTGGGCGGCCAGGGCCGTGAACGCATGATGCGTCGGCAAGGAGGTCTGGATGACCACGGCTCCGGCCTCCGTGCCTGAGGCGGCTTCGATGGCCTGCGCCACGACGTGAAACGTCCGCTCCGCGGCTCGAAAGTCCGGGCGGTGCAGGAGGGCATCGGCATAGACCATGCCCACGAGTCCGACTGCCGGCCGGGGCGATCCGGAAAACAGCAGCTTCGTGCCGATCAGGATATCCAACTCGCGGACAGCAAACAATCGCCGAATGGCGTCGGTTCGCAGCTCGGTGCTCGCCGCGTCCCGCTCCAGCCTGGCGATTCGGGCCTCCGGGAAGAGTCGGCGGACATGGTCTTCTAACCGCTCAGTGCCGGTGCCGATTGGCTCCAGCTTGGTCGAGCTGCAGGCCGGACAGGTGTCGGGCAAGGGCGCGGCACTCCCGCAGACTCGGCAGAGCAGGCGGGCCGTCTGTCGATAGTAGGTCAACGAAATGTGGCAAGCTGAGCAGGACAGGGAGGTCCCACAGTCACGGCAGAGCAAGGCGGAGGCAAATCCCTTTCGATTGACAAAGAGCATCACCCCGGTCCGTCGGGCTAACGTGTCCCGAATGGCTGCGACAAGCGGATCGGTCAACAAGGTTCCGGCCGGATAGCAACGCAGGACGACGAGGCGGACTGCGGGATGGAGGGAAGTCTGCGGAGGTTTGGCTATCGAGGCGGCCGCTGGGGGAGGCGACGGTGTGAGTGCCTGCCATGTTTCCACGGACGGACTGACTGAGCCCAGCACAAGGGTGCACGATTGCCGGCGGGCCCGCATCCAGGCGACTTCACGTGCGTGGTAGTAGGGGGCCTGTTCCTCTTTCAGTAGATCGTCTTGCTCATCCTCGACCCAGATCAATCCCAGATCGGCCAATGGGGCGAACACGCTGGATCGGGTGCCGATCACGATTCGAGCGTCACCCGCGCGAATGCGGTGCCACGCCTGTGAATATTCGGCGGCTTTCAGGCCGCCGTGCAGCAACACCGACTCCTGTGGCCAACGCACGCGGGCCTTGGAGAGAATCAGGAGGGCGCGCGACACATCAGGCGTAATGACCAGGACCGTCCGCCCGCGTGCCTGCGCCGCCGCCATTGCGTCGATGAGCTGAGGCAGGCGGAGCGCCGCAGGCCCCGTCGACAAAAAAGCGGCATGAGCCGAGCGAGTGAGGGCTTCAAGGAAGCCGTTCCACCAAGCCGGTCGCTCTGTCAGCATAGACAGCGGATCGTCGGGACCCGCCCATGCCGTCTCGTCCTGTTGTGAGGCGCCGGATGAAACAGCCGGAGTCTGTTTCGCCGCGCGGCTCAGTGGGGCTGGAGGTAGAATCAGGCGTAGGCACTGTCCCAGGGGGGCGACATAGTGGTCCGCAACCTGCTGGGCCAGAGCCAGGAGATTTCGGTCAGTATCTTGTCCGGCACCTTCGTCGAGGACTTCGCTGATCTCTCGGAAGGCAGGTGCTCGGCCAGGTCGGGTCCCGCGACGCCCGGACCAGAGCGCCGTTTGAGAGAGGGACACGATGAGGCCCTGAACGGTGGTAGGGCCCAGCGGCACACGGACTCGGCTGCCGACATATAGGCGGCCGCGCAGACGGTCCGGGATCACGTAGGTGAACGCGTTCGCCAACCGCCGGGGAACCACCACGTCGGCAAATGCGGGAAGCGGCTCAGGAGCACGTGGCCTAGACTGAGGTGGCGGATCGATGGGAGGCAGTGCATTCATGGATAAATGGAGATTGAAGGCGAACAGGCATTGTAGCAGCGGGCAGATGCGACAACAATCCGGCGAAGGACGATGAAGGAGCAGCACTTGAAGGATTCCTCAGCGGGAGAAGAAAAACCTGAGGGACAAAGATGGGAACTGACGAAAGCTATGGAGTCTGCGTGGGAGCCGGGACAGGTTCTCGTACGCTGGGAGTGGGTGCGGGGGCAGTCTGATCTTTGGAAAAAGTCACGCGATCACCCCGGTAGATGTTTTCAGTGGCGCGGGCGATCAAGGTGGTCGCCGTGTGATCTTCCACGGAGAGCACCTGAAGCTCACCGATGGTCCGGGGCGGAAGACCCGGCGACGTCCGGATGAGTTCCAAGGTGTCACCGGCTTGCAGGCCGTCGCGACGTCCCAGATCGACATAGGCAATGTTACGCTGGCCGATCAAGCCGCCCTGATACTGCACATCGATGACCATGCCGGGATTATCCAGGGCCGATCGGGCTGATCCGCTTCCACTGTCCTCCATGGTCGAGGCGAAGCGCATGATCACTTCGCCTTGGGTAATCGCATCATAAGCTCGGACGATCTTGGCCGCCGCAATGTTCTTGGCGATCGAGGTGACCCTCACCACACCGCTGATACTGATCAGATCACCCACATAGTCTCCGCTCGTGGGATGAAACACTTTGCGGATGCTGCGATACACCGTGAACGTGTCGCCGGGGGACACCTCGCTGGGATTGCTGAGTTGGAGATAGACGAGATCGGCGGGCCCGTTCAGTCGTCGGTCATCGCGAGCCCGAACAACCATCCCCTCTTCCGGCATGCCGGTACGAATGAACCCGGCGGAGAAGGTCAAAGCCGCGGGGCCGAACCGGACCTCTTCAGGACTTAAGCCCGCGGACAGCGCCCGGCCAGAACCCGTGAGCTCCAGCAGGCAGATGACACCGACACTCCACAGCGCCCGTTCCATCGAAGTGCGCGTCATCATACGCAAACCATAGCATATGGGACTGACAAGTCAAGAAAAGTGGCCAAGGGTGGCCAAGGGAAATCATGGGAGAACACTCACTGGGGGCGGCATTTCCGGGATACTCTGTGCCGATGCCCGTTTACAGCGCAGGGTCTCGTCTATTATTGGCCACCGGGATACTCTGTGCCGATGCCCGTTTACAGCGCAGGGTCTCGTCTATTATTGGCCACATTAGTTAGGCTTTTGACACAAGGAAGAACAGGGTGGTACCGTGGCGAGTGATTGAACGGTCAGTGTGATCAGGGTGGCCATCATGGATCAGACGGAGAAGCGTTGGCTGGACCGGACGCCCTCCCCCGGTGCGAAGCGGCGCCTGGAGACCCAGATCTCGCGGCGCAAGAAAGCGCCCCCGGTGCCTTCACTAGAGGCCGAGTGGGATGAATCATCAAGCCAGCGCTCGACGGATCTCAAGATGCCGCCGGACAAGATGACACGATCCTGGTAGCGATTGCCTTCCCACTGCTTGTCCCCTGAGGCATCGAGGCCTCTTCTCGCCGGTAACCGTTTGTTTTGAAACATCTTTTTTATCAATAGGGCTTTTGGGTGATTCCCTCCTAGGTCCTTTTCTTCATTGATTTGATTTTTTGTCACCGGTAGCATAGAAAAACTGCCTGATAAGTCAACACGTTTGGAGCTTGTCTGGATATGAGCGGCAGTGAGCTGCTCCTGGACTACTTGTCCAGGTTTTTTCCGATTCTATTGTTTGTCGCCGTCGCCCTGATTTTTGGCGTGGTCACCCTTCTTGTCAGCTACTTCGTCCAGCCCAAGTATCCGGAGAAAGAAAAACTGAGCGCCTATGAGTGCGGCAGTGAGCCCTTCTCCGACGCGCGGATGCCGTTCCCGGTTCGCTATTATATCTTCGCCATGCTGTTTGTGATTTTCGATATCGAAATCATCTTTCTCTATCCCTGGGCCGTGGTGTTCAGCAAGATCGGGCTGATCGGGCTGGTGGAGATGATTATTTTCATCGCGCTCTTTCTCGTGGCCTACGTGTACGCCTGGAAGAAAGGGGCGTTGGAGTGGGACTGAGGGGCATCCGTGCCGAGCTCTTTGCTCGTGGAGCGCGCGGCCTCGGAAGGCCCTCGCTCCACACGCGCAGTCGAACTCGCCACGGACGCCCCTCCGTTCCATTTGTGGTTGATACGCTGGAGGAGAGCGGAAGGTAAGATGGGCGCTGCAGTGGGACTGAACGGGGAATGGTCGAGTAGAGTCGAACATGGGCGCTGACCTGGAGCC
>JACRLS010000099.1 GCA_016235225.1 Nitrospirota bacterium
CTGATTGCCGGTGAGAAGGTGGGTGGCGGCGCGACTCACGCGACCGACCAGCTCCTCGTGGCCCAAACTGGAGAGAGTCAGGCCGGACTGTTCGAAGACGAGAACCAGGATGCGGCTTTGGCGAAGCGCATGGATCACATGACCGAAGGGGGCCCCGAGAGCCACCGCAGTCAGGCTGATGGGTCGAACGTCTCGCCCTTTAGCCTTCCGCAACTTGAGACAGAAGTGCGTGGCGCCGCCACGGCGGCGAAAGCCCAGCCGGTAGCCGTCGTCCCCTTCGAGAACACACAAGATCAGGCAAAGACCGGTGGGCCGCAGACCATCCGGTTCGAAGTGTCGCCTCCGGACATGGGGCGTGTCCAGGTGCGGGTCTCGGTCTCAGACCATGCCGTCTACACGAATGTGCTCACGGATCAGTCCGCCGCGCGCGACCTGCTGTTGAAACAGCAGGACCGGTTACAAGATGCCCTCGGCGCCTATGGACTCGGGGTGGGAAGTTTTAACGTGGAAGTCGGCGGGCAGGGACAGCAACGAGGTGAATTCGGCCCGCAACCAGACCTCCGCATGCTGGCCAAACTGGCCGCGGATGTTCCGAATGCGGACAAGCCGGCTACGGTGGCGTCCGGATGGGATGATCGCGGGCTCAATTTGTTTGCCTAGAGGGAGATACGCGCATGAGCGAGATCGGCAATGTCTTGTCAGCACAAACGACCGGCGGCACGAACGCCGTAGATTCTTCGAAGACGCATGGGGAGTTGACCCAGAACGAGTTTCTGAAGCTACTCATCACCCAGTTGCAGCAGCAGGACCCGCTGAAGCCGACCGACAGCGACTCCTTCATTCAACAGGTGACGGGCTTCAATCAACTCGATCAATTGATCAAGTTGGTGGATATCGGCCGGCAGGAGCTCACCCTCCAGGGAGGGACGAAGAGCGCGACGACCGGTGGGACAACGATTCAGCCGGGCGCTCCCTATACGCCGCCGGAATTCCAGTTGCCGAGCGTGAGTGAATCCTAGATCGTAATACGGAAGAGGAAGCACCAGATTTCCAGAAGTAGGAGGTTTTTCACATGGGTCTTACATCGTTGTTCGCGGCCGTCAGCGGATTGAATGCCTTCGGAAACGCGCTCTCGGTGACCGGTAACAATATCGCCAACCTGTCGACGGTCGGCTACAAGTCGAGTAAGGCGTCGTTCTCAGACTTGGTGACCTCCAGCCTGGGTGGGAGCTCAGGGTCGAACCAGATCGGCCGCGGTGTCTTCACCGGCGCCGTGTTGAGCCAGTACACGCAGGGCTCGCTGTCGACCTCCGGCAACGGACTGGACATGGCCGTCGACGGAAACGGATTTTTACAAGTGAGAAACAGCGATAATGCGACCTTCTACACTCGAGCAGGCCAATTCCGGGTGGACAAGGATGGCAAAGTCGTGGACCCAAACGGCAATTTCCTTCGAGGGTTTCAGGCCAACACTTCGGGCGTCATTTCAGGCACGCTGTCGGATATCACCTTAAGCAATGCGATTTCTTCTCCGCAGACGACCAGTACGGCCTCCGTGAGCGCCAACCTGAATGCGTCGGCGACCGCCCCGACGAGCGCGTTCAGCGACAGTGATCCCGCCACGTACAATTTCTCGACCAGCATGACCGTGTACGACTCACTCGGCTCCAGCCACACGCTCAATCTGTATTTTAGGAAAACGGGCTCAAGTGCCTGGAGCATGTATCATCGCCTGGATGGCACCACAGGAACCACCGATGGGGCCGCTCAGCCGACCTCGCTGACCTTCAGTTCGTCCGGCGCTATGACGGCCCCCGCCGCGGCGCTCGATATCGACTATACCGCTGCACAGGTGGGCAACGGGGCGGCGGCGATGTCCCTTCTTTTGACCATTACGAGCATCACTCAATTCGGGGCCCCCAACTCCGTGAGTTCGATCGCCCAGAACGGGTTTGCGTCGGGCTCGATCGCCGGGACGTCGATCGATACGAGTGGGGTCATTACCGGCCGGTTCACGAACGGGCAGGTGCGGACCCTGGCACAAGTCGCCTTGAGTCGGTTTACCAATCCGGATGGATTGAACCGATCGGGGAAAAATCTCTTGGCGGAGACCAATGCCTCCGGCCAGGCCACGACCTCGGCGCCCAACAGCGGCGGCACCGGCCGAATCCTCTCCGGTTCATTGGAACTGTCCAACGTAGACCTGGGAGAGGAGTTCATCGACATGATTTCCGCCCAACGTGGCTTCCAAGCCAACTCACGGGTCATCACGACGACGGACGATCTGCTGCAAGAGTTGGTGAATCTGAGGAGCTAACCGAAGAGTTCACGGTTGACCGTTATCAGTCCACAGTAAACAGTTATCAGTTCACGCAAGAGGCGGTCGGTCCAGACGGATCGACCGCCTCTGTCTTTTCTGAAACTGACAACCGCTAACTGTGAACCGATCAGGTTCCATCCACCCGTCACCTTTCTGACATCGTCAAGGCGGCAGGCGGGCAAGGGGAGAAGGAATAACCCACCGGATTCATGGATTTCCCGAAGTCTGGATGGACAAAAAACGGCACCACTCGATTCTCCGCATCTGGCGCATCGTTTGTGAGGACGTGATCTTGGGCAGAAACTGCCGCCTCCCGGTAACGCGCCAGGATTGCAGGAGTTTCGAGTGGCATACCCATTGCAAATTCCCCTGCGGCCAACCCTTTTAGCTCAGGAGAGGACACTGCCATGGCTGACGCAGCAGACGCAAAAGACGCAGAAGGCAAAGAAGCTCCGCCACCCGGGGGTATTCCCATCAAGCTGGTCATGATCATCGGGGCGGGCGCGTTGGTGTTGGGATTGGGCGGGGCGTTCGTCGCATTCAAGATGATGTCCCATCCGGCCCCCGAGACGGCGGCTCCGGCGCCTGCGCACGAGGCGCCGGCTGCCGGTCACGCGGAAGCGCCGAAGGCGACTCCCGCCTCCGCCGGTCCTGGAGCGATCTTCGATCTGGAACCGTTCATCGTGAACCTCGCGGACACGCCGGAAACCCGGTACCTCAAGCTGACGGTCAAGCTGGAACTGGAGAACGACTCCTTTAAGGAGGAGGTCACCAAGCGAACCCCGCAAGTACGGGATGCGATCCTGATTCTCCTGACGAGCAAGGATTCGGTGACCCTGCGGAGCACGCAGGGCAAGTTCCAGCTTCGCGACGAATTGACGAGTCGGGTCAATGCGGTGCTTCCCAAGCCGGGGGTGCGCTCCGCGTATTTTACGGACTTTGTGGTGCAGTAGGAAGACAGGCTGAGGCTAAGGTTAAGGGGTAGGTAGAGGAAAACACTGTCCCGAAGTTCCGAACCTGAACCTGAACCTGAACTTCAACCGTAACCTGTCTCACGACGATGGCTGAAAAGATTCTTTCACAAGATGAAGTCGATGCCCTGCTGAAGGGGGTGGTCTCCGGTGAAGTGGACACCACCCCCAAGCAGGAGGAACCGGACCAACCCACCAAAGCCTATGACCTCCTGAACCAGGAAAAGATCATCCGCGGGCGGATGCCGGCAATGGAGATGATCAACGATCGCTTCACGCGCTTGCAGGCCACGACCTGGAGAGCCGCCCTGCATGAGGAGATCGATTTCAGCATCGTCTCCACCCAGGTCATCAAATTCGGAGAGTTCATCAAGAAGATGCCGCTTCCGTCCTCTTTGAGCATTTTTTCAATGGAACCGCTCCGGGGACAGTGTCTGTTCGTGATGGACGCCTTTCTGGTGTATCTGCTGGTGGACCACTTTTTTGGCGGCAGCGGCCAGACCCACGTCAAACCCGAAGGCCGGGATTTTACGCTGGTCCAACAGCGCGTCATCAAGACGGTGGTGGCGCAATCCCTGGTGGATCTTGAGAAGGCCTGGCAGGCCCTGGCGCCGGTTCGGATCAAGCATATCCGGTCGGAGAGTAACCCGCAGTTCGCGACCGTCGTCGGCCCGTCTGAAATCGTCATCGCGGTCACGCTGCAAGTCGCGCTGGGGGAGAACACGCGGGATTTCTTCGTCGTCTATCCCTACTCGATGATGGAGCCCATCAAGGAGAAGCTCTATTCGGGACTCGTATCGGAGCAAATGGGGCAGGACAGCGGATGGCCGACGAAATTCAAGGCCGAACTCCAGAATGTGCCCATCCGCGCCACGGCCCGTTTGGGCACGGCCACGGTGCGGGTGCGGGATGTGCTGAATTTCAGCCCGGGCGACGTGGTGGTGATGGATCAGAGCCCCGGCGATGTCTTGGAACTGCTGGTGGAAGGCACCCCCAAGTTTCACGGCACAGCGGGCGTGGTCCGCGGCAGTCAGGCGTTCAAGATTTCACGGGTGCTGACGTCCCCGGACGATCGATGAGGCAGGGATCCATCATTCACACATGACAGGGAGATCACGGAGTCAGCGACTTACACCGGAGCACACGAATGGCTAACACGGACGTTCCGCAAACAGCGGACAAGCAGGTAGCGCAAACCGGGGATTCCAAGTCCCCGCAGTTGTCGGGCGGCGATGGAAAGGCCGGGGTGATGGACGTCAAGAATCTCGACTTCATTCTCGACATTCCGATGCAGATCACGGTGCAACTGGGGTCGGCACGGATGTACGTGCGTGAGTTGTTGCAGCTCGGGCAGGGGTCTGTGGTGGAGCTGGACAAGCTCGCCGGCGAGCCCATGGAAGTACTGGTGAACAACAAGCTGGTGGCGCGCGGCGAAGTCGTGGTGGTGAATGAAAAGTTCGGAATCCGCCTCACGGATGTCGTGAGCGCCGCCGAGCGGGTGGAGAAGCTGAAGTGACAGGTAACGAGTAGGCAGTATCGAGTAACGGGTGACGAGTATCGGGTAACGAGTCTTCCACTCGATACTCAGCACCCGATACTCGATACCTCTGGACGATACTCCGCACTCGTCACTCGTTACGCGTCACCGAATTGAAGATGGACTTCTGGGACAGTCTCATTCGAATGGTGTCGGCCCTGGCGGTGGTGCTGGGCCTTATGGGCGGACTGGTGTTCCTGAGTCGGCGCTTTCTGGGCACGCGGGCGGTGGCGCGTGGGGGAGAACCGTTGGTCCGGGTCCTGGGAACCGGGTATCTGGGACCGCGGAAGAGTGTGGCCGTCGTGGCGGTCTGCGGGGAGCTTCATGTGTTGGGCGTCACCGCCAACGATCTAATCCCGATCGGCAAAGTGACCGACCCGGAGCAGATCCGCCGGCTCCTCGCCGGCGCCGGCACGGACTCAAAGGTTCAGGTTTAGGCTGAGGAACAACTACGAGCATGACCCGCAAGAAGGTTCTGATCTGCGCCGTCACCTTAGCCTTAGCCTTAGCCTCCAACAGGTGCCGCCGAATCAGATCTTGATCAGTCTTGCTCTGTTCTTGACGTTCTTTGTGATGGCGCCGGTTTGGCAAACAATCTGGGCCGATGCGGTGCACCCGCTGATGGCGGAGCAGATTTCACAGGAGGAGGCATGGGCCAAGGGGATGGCGCCGATCCAGAAGTTCATGCTCCGGCAGGTCCGGGAGAAGGACCTGGAGTTGTTCGTGGAATTGGCCAAGATTCCAAAGCCCGAATCACCTGCCGCACTCCCGATTCACGTGATCGTACCTTCTTTTATTCTGAGCGAGTTGCGGATCGCCTTCCAGATCGGCTTTCTCATTTACATTCCGTTTTTGATCGTCGACATGGTGGTGGCCAGCGTCCTGATGTCCATGGGCATGATGCTCCTGCCGCCGGTCGTGATCTCGCTGCCCTTCAAGCTGATTCTCTTCGTGCTGGCGGATGGGTGGTACCTGGTCGTGGGATCGATGGTGAAAAGCTTTCAATGACCGTATCTCGTCTCTCGTGAATCGTCTCTCGTCTTCACGAGGACCGTTTAACGAGCGACGAGATACGAACGACGAGATACGAGGCAACCAATGACACCTGAAGTCGTGACCGAAGTGGGGCGGAGGGCGATTGAGACCATGCTGCTCGTCTCCGCCCCCATGTTGGGAATCAGCCTGGTGGTCGGCTTGTTGGTCAGCATGTTTCAGGCGATGACTCAGATCAATGAAGCCACATTGACCTTTGTGCCCAAGATCGTGGCCCTCTTCGTGGCCCTCCTGATGTTCTTTCCCTGGATGATCGGAGTGCTGGTCTCGTTCATGACAAACATTCTCTTGAGCATCCCGCAATATGCGCATTAGAGGCAGGCGAAGAGCAATGGGCAATAGGCGATAGGGAAGAGCCGTGTGAAGTAATGCCGGAATCTGTTGATCTGACGATCTGTCGAATCTCCGACCATTCATCAGATCGACAGATCATCAGATATCTTCCACTGCACGAGATACGAGCGACGAGATACGAATGACTAGCTTCGTCCTCTACGCGATTCCGCAATTCCAGGCGCTGATGACCATCCTGGTCCGGGTCAGCGGCATCTTTGCGGCCTTCCCGGTTCTGGGCAGCCGTGTGGTGCCGCTACAAGTAAAGGTGGGACTGGTCCTGACGATCGGCCTCGTTCTGATGCCGATCGTGAAGACGCCGCTGATGCCCGAAGATCCGTACCTGGCCGGAGTAGGGTTGGCGTCGGAATTCATCATCGGCATGGCGCTCGGGCTGGCGTCACGCATCCTGTTCAGCGGGATTGAGTTGGCCGGAGAAGTGATGGGCCATCAGATGGGTCTCGCCGTGGTCCAGTTGTTCGATCCGACCGCCCAGGCTCAGGTGCCCTTGATCAGTCACTTTCAGACCCTGCTGGCGTCACTCGTGTTCTTGTCGATCAATGCGCATTTTATGGTCGTCGAGGCGATCGCCAATTCCTTTGAATTGGTCCCGCCGTTCGCGGCCACGCTGTCGGCCTCCCTGGCGGAAGACGTCCTACGCTATTCCCAAGGCATGTTCGTGCTCGCCTTGAAGCTCTCGGCGCCGGTCATGGCGACGATGCTGTTGATCAATCTCCTGATGGCGATCCTGGGACGCACGGTCTCGCAGTTGAATGTATTTATATTGAGCTTTCCGATCACGATCATGGTGGGGTTCCTGATCATGGGGGCGGCGATGCCGTTGACGATCGGCGTCTACCAGGAGGAGTTTCACAATCTCGGAGGCGTCCTGGGAAAGATCATGGAATTGTTGGGGAAAGGTTAAGGCTGTTTGGGGACCGACGATGGCAGAACACGATCCCAGTAAAACAGAACAAGCGACCGGCCGGCGCAAGTCTGAGGCCAAGAAAAAAGGCCAGATTCCGCTGAGCCGGGAGGTCCCGACGGCGACCGTGCTGCTCGGGGGCGTGCTGATCATCTATGCCCTGTCGGCCACGGGCACCGCGCGACTGACCTCCATCATGCGTCAGTGGTTCAGCCGCGCAACGGAGATCGGTGTGCGTCCGATGACCACCGATACCTTGCAGACGTTGCTCATTCTGGGAGGGCAGGAGGTCTTGATGCTGGTGCTGCCTGTGGCGCTCGGGATTACCCTGGTCGGCGTCGCATCCTACGGGGTGCAGACGGGTCTTATGGTGTTCCCCGATCGCTTCACCTGGGATTTCAATAAGCTGAATCCCATCAACGGCTTCTCACGCCTCTTCTCGCTCCGCTCGGTCGTCGAACTGATCAAGTCGATCCTCAAGGTGGCTTTCATTGCCGGCGTCGGCGTCCTGGCCGTGAAGAACGACGTGCCGTCGTTGCCGGAGCTGATCACGGCGGACGTGTCTGCCGTGCTGGGCACCACGGCCTGGCTGGCCTTCAAGATGGCCGTCTGGGTCTGCGGCGTCATCGCGGTGCTCGCAGCCGCCGACTACGCCTATCAGCGATTTGAGTGGGAGCGAAGCCTCCGCATGACCAAGGAAGAGGTCAAGCAGGAGCACAAGGAAACGGAAGGCGACCCGATCCTCCGTTCGAGAATCCGCGGCGTGCAACGGAGTATGGCGAGGAAGCGC
>JACRLS010000193.1 GCA_016235225.1 Nitrospirota bacterium
CCTGACGGACCTAGAGAGCTGGTGGTGTCTGCCGGTGCCGGTGGACGTGGTGCAAACCAGCCCGTCAGTCGCTGAACTCGCCTCTGAGCCGAGCGGCGAACTCCGGAATGTCTTCTCGGCCATTCGGCATGAGGCATGCGGAGCGTAGCGGTTCCGCCTCATCCCCGTGACGGATGAAACGAAGGGCGGCCGGTCCAGATGATGGGCAGTCGCCGAATCAGGGTGGTACCACGGAGTGCGGGAAGCCTTCGTCCCTGGGTCTTGTAAGGGGAGGAAGGCTTTTTTGTTTGTTGGGGGAGACTGGGGCAGCTCCCGTGCTCTCGGAGGCCGCACTTCGGAAAGTGCTCCCTCGACGCGCGCAGTTGGAGCTGGCCCAGTCTCCCCTATCAGAGGGTGGACAAGGAAGGTAGGTGGATTATGACACGGATGATTCGGATTTTCGATACGACGCTCCGGGATGGCGAACAGTCTCCGGGCGCGAGCATGACCGTGGAAGAAAAGATCATGGTTGCCAAGCAGCTCGCTCGCCTGGGCGTGGACATCATCGAAGCCGGGTTCGCCTACAGCTCGCCGGGCGATTTTGAGGCGGTGCAGCGTATCGCGCAAGAAGTGGAGGGGCCGACCGTCTGCAGTCTGGCGCGGGCCAGGCCTGAAGACATTGATCGTGCCTGGGAGGCGCTGAAGGGGGGGGGGCCTAAGGTCCGGATCCATACCTTCCTGTCCACCTCGGACATTCATCTGAGGTACCAGTTCCGGATGACGCGGGAGGAAGCCCTGAGGCGGGCGGCGGAGATGGTCCAGCGGGCTCGAAGCTACGTGGAGGACGTGGAGTTTTCCCCGATGGACGCGTCGCGGTCGGACCCGTCCTACCTGTGCGAGGTCGTCGAAGCTGTGATCGAAGCTGGGGCGGGGACGGTGAACATCCCCGATACGGTCGGGTACGCGACGCCGGGTGAAATGGGCGCGCTCATCAAGAGCCTTCGCGAACGGGTGAAGAACTGCGATCGTGCCGTGCTCTCGGTCCACTGCCACAATGACCTCGGCTTGGCCGTCGCGAATTCTCTCTCATCAATTGTCAACGGTGCCGGGCAGGTGGAATGCACGATCAACGGCATCGGCGAGCGGGCCGGAAACGCGTCCCTGGAGGAAATTGTGATGGGGCTCCGGACCCGGAAGGATTTCTACCAGGGGGGCCAATGCATTTGCGCATACCTCGGGCATTCACCAGGACGGACTCCTGAAGGACAAGAGCACCTACGAGATCATGCGGCCCGAGACGGTCGGCATGGGCCAGAGCGAAATGGTGATGGGCAAACTTTCGGGGCGCCACGCGTTCCGGCAGAAGCTGGAGTCCTTGGGCTACCAGTTGTCGGATGAAGAGGTCAATCACGCCTTCGATCGGTTCAAGCGGCTGGCGGATCAGAAGAAGGAGATTTTCGAGGAAGATCTCGAGGTGATCGTGTCCGAGGAGGTCGCGCGGATGCCGGAACGGTACGTCCTGGTGTCACTGCACTCGGAGAGCGGGACGGATCAGGTGCCGACCGCCACGGTCGAATTGGAGATTGACGGTCGCCGGATGACCCAGGCCGGCAGCGGAGACGGGCCGGTGGATGCGGCCTATCGCTCCATCGCGTCGATGACCGGCACCAAGAGCCGCCTGCTCAGCTACATTGTCCATGCCATTACCGGCGGGACAGATGCGCAGGGGGAAGTGACGGTTCGCGTTGAGGAAAACGGGCGGACCGCCTCCGGCCACGGGTCGGACACCGATATTATCGTGGCGTCGGCCCGGGCCTATTTGAATGCGCTGAACAAGATCTCGTTCTGGGTGAGCGGGGAGTCCGATCCGCTGCGGAAGATCGGGGTATTGGATCGCCGGGCAAGGCCTCGGTAACACGAACTAAGACCGGGTCGGGATTGGGGATAACTGAAGGCGGACGAATTCGACAGGCAGCCAAAGGAGAACGTCGGTGAACGCAACGATTGCCGTGCTGGCGGGAGATGGGATCGGTCAGGAAATCGTTCCTGAAGCCGTGAAGGCCTTGCAGGCGATCGGGGAACGATTCGGGCATCGCTTCGAGTGCCGGAATGCCCTGATGGGCGGGTGTGCGGTGGATGCGACCAGCGTGCCGCTTCCTCCCGAGACGCTGAGCCTAGCGAAACAGAGTCAGGCGGTCCTGTTGGGGGCCGTGGGCGGTCCGAAGTGGGAAGGCATCGAGTATGCGAAGCGGCCGGAACGGGCCTTGTTGGGTATTCGCGAGGCGCTCGGTCTTTACGCGAATCTCCGGCCTGCGAAGCTGTATGGCCCGCTCGTGGATGCCTCCACCTTGAAACGCGAAGTTGTGGAGGACATCGATATCCTGGTTGTGCGGGAACTGACCGGTGGCATCTATTTCGGCAAGCCGAGGGGGATTGAGAAGACCGCCACGGGCGAACGAGGGATCAATACCGAGGTCTATACGACGGAGGAGATCAGGCGCATTGCGATCGTCGCTTTTGATGCGGCGCGGAAGCGCCGGCGCCGGGTGACCTCCGTGGACAAAGCCAATGTGCTGGAGTCCTCTGAACTCTGGCGCCGGGTCGTGATCGAGGTCGGGAAGTCCTATCCCGATGTCGAACTCAGCCACATGTATGTCGACAATTGTGCGATGCAGCTCGTCCGCTATCCGAAACAATTCGACGTCATCGTGACCACCAATATGTTCGGCGATATCCTGAGCGACGAAGCCGCCATGTTGACCGGCTCCATCGGCATGTTGCCGTCCGCGAGCATCGGGGGCACGATCGGGCTTTACGAGCCGATTCACGGCAGTGCGCCTGACATTGCAGGGAAGAATATCGCCAACCCGATCGCGACCATCGCGTCCGTCGGGATGATGTTGTCCTACACGTTCAACCTCCAAATGGAAGCCCAGCTGATTGAACAGGCCATTGTGAAGACGCTTGACCAGGGGGCCCGGACCAAGGACATCTTCAGTTCTGGGACCAAGCTGGTCGGCACGAAGGAGATGGGGGACCTGGTGTTGGCCAACATGATGAAGAGCCCGTGATGCTGGTCTCGCAGCCCACGCAGATCATGACGGTCGCCGGGACGGGCGAGGGCGGCTACGCCGGAGACGGCGGTCCTGCGCTGTCGGCTTGTTTCAACGAGCCGAAGGCCGTGGCGCTCGATTCGGCAGGCCATCTGTACATCGCCGATGCCGAAAACCATGTGATCCGGAAAGTGGACGGTGCCACGGGCGTCATCTCCACGGTGGCGGGACAGGGGGAGGGCGATGGGGGCGGAGAATCATCCCGTCCACCCTTTTCGGCGCATTCCTTGAGTGTGTCTGATGCGGAGGAGGATCCCCTGGCCTCGCCCGATCCGGGCACCACGGATCGCTATACGCAACTCCGGGATCTCAGCGGGACCGTTCGGTTCGTCGTGGGCAGCTCTCGGAAGAGCAGTCGATTCGCCGGTGACGGTGGCCCGGCCACTCAGGCGCTGCTACACTTTCCCTCTTCCGTGGCGGTCGATGAGCGAGGGAACCTCTACATTGCTGATACCATGAACCATCGCGTGAGGGTTGTGGATGCCGCGATCGGCGTGATCACCACCTTGGCAGGCACCGGACGAGCTGGCTTTTCCGGCGATGGGGGACTGGCTGTCGCGGCCTCGCTGAATGAGCCGACCTGCGTCGTGGTCGATGATCGGCGCCGTGCACTGTTCGTGGCCGATCAAAGCAATCATCGGGTCCGGCGGATCGATCTCGAGACCGGTCTGATGAGTACCATGGCGGGAACCGGTGAATCCGGATTCGACGGAGATCAGGTTCCTGCTGCGCAGGCTGCCCTGGGGGGACCGAGCGGCTTGGCGGTCGGCCCTGACGGGGAGCTGTACATCGCCGATACTTTCAACAGTCGCATCCGGCGGGTGGATCCGGTCACCGGCGCGATCGGCACCGTCGCGGGCGATGGGGGGACCTATCGGTATGAGGCAGGCCAGGACGGGGCATCGGCGAACCTGTCCAGGCCGTATGGCATTGCCGTCGACGCAGACGGCAACCTCCTGATCACTGATTCCGATAGCCACCTGATCCGGCGATGGGATCGACGGACCGGCCAGATCAGTTTGGTGGCCGGCAACGGGATGGCTGGGTATGCAGGCGATGGCGGGAGTCCGGCCGAGAGCGGATTGAATTATCCGTTCGGCGTGGCGGTGGACGCGAAAGGCGACATTTTTATTGCCGATACCTTCAATCACCGTATCCGAAAGATTTCGAGCGTCGGCGAGAGGCAGGTCGAACGATGAAGAAGAAATCCGCATACCATGTGGCCGTCGTCGGCGCAACCGGCGCGGTCGGCACCCAAATGATTGAGACTCTTGAGGAGCGAAAATTTCCGGTGGATCGTCTGATTCCGCTCGCGTCCGCCCGATCGGCGGGGGGGACGGTCTCGTTCAACGGCCAGGATCTGACCATCGAGGCGCTGACGAAGGAGTCGTTTGCCGGTGTGGATCTTGCGCTCTTTTCCGCAGGAACGGATGTCAGCCGGGAGTATGCCCCGATTGCCGCAAAGGCCGGCGCTGTGGTCATCGACAACAGCGCCGCCTGGCGGATGGACAAGGACGTGCCCCTGGTGGTACCCGAGGTCAATCCGGCGGACATCAAGTGGCACAAAGGCATCATCGCCAATCCGAACTGCTCGACCATCCAGATGGTGGTCGCGCTGAAGCCGCTGCACGATCAGGTCCGGATCAAGCGGATCGTAGTCACGACTTTTCAGTCCGTGTCCGGGACCGGCAAAGAAGCGATGGACGAACTGCTCGATGAGTGCAAGGCGTTGCTCTCCTTCACGGAGCCGACGCCCAAGGTGTATCCGTATCAGATCGCCTTCAACTGTCTGCCCCACATCGATGAGTTCTTGGCATCGGGATACACCAAAGAAGAAATGAAAATGGTTAACGAGACCAGGAAAATCCTGGGCGATGCATCCATTCAGGTCACGGCGACCACGGTGCGCGTTCCCGTGTACGTCGGACATTCGGAAGCCGTCAATATCGAGACCGAGCGAAAGCTGACGGCGAACGAGGCGAGGGCCATCCTCAGTGACGCGCCGGGCGTCCTCGTGTACGATGATCCGGCTCACAAGCTCTATCCCATGCCCCTGGATGTAGCCGGCAAGGATGAGGTCTACGTCGGCCGAATCCGCGAGGACGAGTCCATCCCCAACGGACTCAATCTTTGGGTCGTCGCCGATAATCTTCGGAAGGGGGCCGCCACGAACGCCGTGCAGATCGCTGAACTGCTGATCGGGTAATCTATGCCGGAGTGGGCCGGGTTAGGCAAAGTCCTTATTCTCTGGGGGCTCGTCCTCGTCGTGGGCGGCCTTCTGCTCGTCGGCCTGGGCAAGCTGCCGGGAGAAGGAGCGGGTTGGGGTTGGCTGGGGCGACTCCCCGGCGATGTGCTCATCAAAAAGGACAACGTCACGTTCTATTTTCCTCTCGCCACCAGCCTCTTGATCAGCCTGCTCCTGACGGTGCTCTTCTATTTCTTCTCAAAGGGATCGTCCTGATGCGCGTCATCGCCGGTCTGGCCCTGTTGCTGGTGTGCTCGGTCTGTGAATCGGCGCAGGCTGCGACCGGAATCCGTGTCATGCTGGCTCAGGACCTAGCTCGTGTGAGCTTCAAAGCCGAGGGGGCGGTCGCTGTCAGAAGCGGACGAAGCGAGTGGCGCGCCGTGGCGGCCCCACTGGTCGTCTCGGCCGTTCCCGGCGGGATGGTCTTGAACCAGGAAGCGGTGTCAGCCGAGGCCATTCTCCTCAAAGGCGGGCAGGGAGACATACAGGTTCTGCTGACAGATGGCGATACCGCCGGCATGCGAGTAGGCGGGGTCGTGTCCCTTCTCCGGAAGGGGCGAGGGCTGATGGTCATCAACGAGCTGGACCTCGAAGACTACGTTGAAGGCGTGGTGCCCCATGAAATGAACGCGGCCTGGCATCCCGAAGCGCTCAAGGGGCAGGCCGTCCTGGCGCGAACCTATGCGCTGTATCAGCGGATGGCCAATCCTACGAGAGAGTATGACGTGATGGCGACCGTTCAAGATCAAGTCTATCGGGGGCGACAGGGGGTCGATCATCGGATCAAGCGGGCGGTGGAGGACACGCGCGGCGTGATCCTGACCTATCGCAATATGCCCGTCCTGAGCGCTTTTTTTTCGACTGCGGCGGGCTTCACCGAGGACGCGATGGCCGTCTGGTCGAAGGATCTCCCTTACTTGAAAGGGGGGGTAGATTGCCCGTTCGATGCGGCGTCGCCGCACTTCCAATGGCGTGCGGCGTTCAAGTTACAGGATCTCGAAAACGGATTACGCCGTCAGGGATTTCCGGTGGGGACCATTGCCACCTTTGCGCCCTTGGCCTACAGTCGGGCCGGCCGGGTCGCGCGCATCCGGGTGTTGCACTCGGAGGGAGAGCTGATTCTGCGCGGCGAAGATCTTCGCAAGGCGATCGGCTACAGCCTCGTTCCCAGCACCCAGTTCGACATCGATGCCATCGGCCGTGAGGTCGTGCTCATCGGGCGAGGCGCCGGGCATGGAGTCGGCCTGTGTCAGTGGGGCGCCAAGGAATTGGCGGCTCTTGGGTATCCCTACCAATCGATCCTCCGCTACTACTTCCCTGGCACGGAGCTGATGTACCTCAAGGATGCGTCACTGCCAGGCTGATGCCGTTGCCCTCTCTGCCATGAATCTCCGCCCCGCGCGCTGGCCTGTGAAAGACTGATGCTGCTGTCCGACTTCGATCTTCCGTTCGATCCGGCCCTGGTGGCCACCCAGCCTGTTGAGCCGCGTGATCACGCGCGCTTGCTGGTTTGTGATCGCAGTGGCGCGGGGCTCCGACATCATCGTGTGTGGAACCTGCCGGAATTGCTCGCGCCCGGCGACCTCGTGATCGTGAACAATTCGAAAGTGGTGCCGGCCCGGCTGCACGGGACGAAGCGACCGGGAGGCGGGCGCGTGGCCTTCGTGGTGACCGCCGTTCGCCCGGATGGTCTCTGTCAGGTGCTGCTGAAGGGGCGATTCAGGCGGGGGCAGATGATCGAGCTGGCAGAAGGAGCCACCGCGGAAGTGGTCGAGCGGAGTGCGGAGTCGACGATGGTCAAACTCACTGGGCCCTGCCCGTTGCCGGAACTGCTCGACCGGATTGGTGACATGCCGCTTCCGCCCTACATGAAGCGGGACCCGATTCCAGAAGACCGGCAGTGGTATCAGACCGTGTTTGCGGAGCCCAAGGGATCGATTGCGGCTCCGACCGCCGGGTTGCACTTCACCGCCGGGCTGCTGAATGCGCTGGCTGGACGGGGAGTTCGCACCGCCAGCATCACGCTGCACGTCGGTCCCGGGACTTTTCTTCCCGTCCGTGCGGCACAGATCGAGGCTCATCGCATGCTGCCGGAATGGTATACCATCCCGCAAGAGACGATGACGGCGATTGCCTCAACGAAATCGGCGGGTGGCCGCGTGATCGGGGTGGGGACAACAGTGGTGCGGGCGCTCGAGTCGGCGGTCTCGATCGAGGGGACTGCGCCGGCGATGAGCAGTGAGACCAGTCTCTACATCACGCCCGGGTACCGATTCCAGGTCATTGATGGGCTCCTCACGAACTTTCACCTGCCGCGCACGACGCTCGCGATGTTAGTCGCAGCCTTCGTTGGGCTCGATCGATTGCGAGCCCTCTACAATGAGGCGGTCAGGCAGCGCTACCGCTTCTACAGCTACGGCGATGCGATGCTGATCCTGTGAACACGTGAACCGTGAGCGGTTTTCAGTGATCAGTTGTGGCCAGGAAGAGAGAGTCGAGTGATCTCCTCTTCTCTCTGTTCACCGAAAATTGATTCCCGGCGACTGATCACGTCTTCCTACATCAGCTCTTTGTGAATTTTGACGGGGATGGAAGCCTTGAGGGATTCTTTGAAGGCGGCGAGTGCCCGCTGCTGCTTCTGAAGTAGGAGGTCCTGCAGAAGGCGATCCGTCGCGAGCGCTGCCTGTGCCGGCTGGCCGCTGGGCTGGTGTGCCTGCACCGCTTTGACGTCGTCGACTTCCGTCGGAGTCAAGGCAACCGAGTCGCGGATCGTCAACAGCGCTTTGTCGCGGAGGAGTTCGTGGATGTGCATGGATTCGAAGATCGCCGGCGTCAGCTTATTGGCTGCCAGCAGGCGTCGGTAGAGATCCGGATCGAATGGGCCGTTCCGCTGAAAGTCGGGGCGATTCAAGATGTCATCGCGCAGTTCGTCGGGACTGATCGAGAGGCCGAGATCCTTGGCCGCGATCTGCCAGAGCTTGCTCTCGACCAACCCTTCGAGGACGAATTCTTTCATCTGCTCATCCTTGAACTCGCCCTTTACCTTGTCGCGATACATCTGGTAAAAATTCTTGTAGGCCCGCTCGTATTCTTCACGAGAAACTTTCAAGGCGCCGACATTCGCGACCGCATCATCCCGCTGCTCGCTGAATCCCCACCAGCCCATGC
>JACRLS010000194.1 GCA_016235225.1 Nitrospirota bacterium
GCCGGCATCGAAGGCTCCCGTCGCGCCGAAACGCTGTCACCAGATGAATTTGTCACACTGGCGCGGGCGATCACACTCCCGTAGCTGCAATCCGACAATAAGACTGGTAGTGGTATTCGAGGAATTCGCGGGTGGCGCGGCGAACGGGAGCCCAGGCGCGCGCAACGGAAGGGTCCCACTGGGGGATGGGTGGAGTGAGCTTTCACCCGTTGCAAGTTTGGAGCAACGGGTACCCGGGCTGTTCGCCGCGACAGGACCCGCAGCGTTGATCGCAGCGCCTCTCCTCCTCCCCTTGCCTCATCCATGCGTAGCTGTTACCATCGGCTCCTATGGCTGTGTCTGCTGCCGCCAAGCGTGGCGAAGCCCGGAATGCCTCTCCACGCCGACAGCCCAGCCGGCATCACGAGGTCCTCGGCGTCCTCCTGCTTGCCGGCGGGTTACTGATCCTTCTCAGTCTCGCCTCGTTCGTCCCGACGGACTCCCTGTTATTTGGGAAGAGTTACGCCGGGACGGAGGGCAATCCTCACCCACACAATTGGATTGGACGGGCCGGGGCCACACTGGCTGCGGTCTTGTTCGGCGTGCTGGGAGGGGCGGCCTACGTGCTCCCCGTGCTGCTGGGCATGCTGGGTGTGCGGTGCTTCGTCGATGGTTCCGTGTCCGTCACGATGCGGAGTGCCGGCGCCTCGTTATCGGCCATCCTCTGTTTCAGCGCCCTCTGTCATCTCGAGCTCACGGCGGTCCCCACGATCGCCAGCGGGTGGGTCCAACGAGGGCTGGCCGGAGGCCGGCTCGGCGCAATGCTCGGCGATGGGCTGCGAACCATATTCGCGACGACCGGCGCGCACATCATCGTCGTGACGGGGTTCTTGATCAGTCTCTTGTTGGCCGTTCCCGTATCCCTGGCGGCACTGTGGCAGCGGGCACTTCAGATGAGGGACCGGCTCAAGGACATGGCGGTGGTGGTGTGGGAGGCGATCCCCGAACGGAAGAAGCTGCCCGTCCTCGCCAAGTCCGTGCGATCGAAGCCGGTGAAGATCAACCGCCTGGCTCAGGCGGTCGAGAATCCGACCGCTCCGGATCCTGGGGAGCCGGTCGTGGCCGTGCCCCAATCGGAGAAAGCCAAGCCGGCGGCGTCGACGACTGAGGAAGCCGATGACGCCCCGCTGGTGGTGCCGACGTCGGCCCCTGCCTCGACCGGTTATCTGTTGCCCATTCCCCGAGAGTTGCTGACGGATCCTCCGGGCCTCGCCGACCGGATGACGGATGAGATGTTGAAAGCCCAATCCGAGATCCTGACCCGCGCGTTGCTGAGTTTCGGGATCGAGGGCAAGGTCACGGAGGTGCATCCCGGTCCGGTGGTCACGATGTATGAGTATGAACCGGCGCCCGGTGTGAAGGTGGCCCGGATCGTCAACCTCGACAGCGACCTGGCGCTCGCGCTCAAGGCGACGAGTCTGCGGATTGTGGCGCCGTTGCCCGGCAAGTCGGTGGTGGGCATCGAAGTGCCCAATCTGTATCGCGAGACGGTCGCATTTAAGGAAGTGCTGACCAGCGACGCCTTCACCCGGTCACGGTCCAAGCTGGCGCTGGCGCTCGGCAAGGACATCTTCGGCAAACCCGTCACGGCGGATCTGCGCACGATGCCGCATCTGCTCGTGGCCGGCGCCACGGGGGCGGGCAAGAGCGTCGCACTGAACAGCATGTTGCTCAGTATTCTCTTCAATGCCAAACCGGAAGAAGTGAAGCTGCTGCTGGTCGATCCCAAGATGCTCGAACTGCAGCTCTATGACGGCATCCCGCATCTGTTGCGTCCCGTGGTGACCGATGCCAAGTCGGCGGCCCGCGGGCTTGGCTGGGTCGTCCAAGAGATGGAACGGCGGTACAAGTTGCTGGCGAGTGAAGGCGTCCGCAACGTCGACGACTATAACCGGCGCGTCGCGCAGGTGCAGGGGGTCGTCCCGAAGCGCAAGGGAGGCAGTCGGCCCGAACAGACGGCGCTCCCCATCGAGTTTCTGTCCGAAGAGGATCGTCTGTCGGCCGGTGAACAGACGGAGCCGGCCACCATGAGCGCCGATGGCACGGTCTCGATACCGCCACCATCCACCCCGCCGTCGCCGCTGCCCTATATCGTGGTGATGATCGATGAACTGGCCGACCTGATGATGGTCGCTCCCAAGGATGTCGAAGAGAAGATCGCGCGCCTGGCGCAGATGGCGCGGGCCGCCGGCATCCATCTGGTGCTCGCGACCCAGCGGCCGTCCGTGGACCTGCTCACCGGCTTACTCAAAGCCAACTTCCCGGCGCGCATCGCCTTTCAGGTGTCGTCGAAGACGGACTCCCGCACCATTCTCGACGCCAACGGGGCCGAAAGTCTCCTGGGCAAAGGCGACATGCTCTATCTGGCCTCTGGCACCGGCCGGCTGACGCGGGTGCACGGCTCGTTCGTGGCGGATGAAGATGTGCGGCGCGTGGTCGAGTGTGTGAAGAAGCAGGCGAGCCCGACCTATGCGGCGGAGCTGCAATCGATCAAACAGGAGGAAGCGGCAGAAGAAGAGGCCAAGGATGAGGTCTACGAACAGGCCAAGGACCTTGTGTTGACCTCGGGGCAGGCGTCGGCGTCGCTGATTCAGCGGCGGTTGCGCGTCGGCTATCCGCGCGCGGCCCGCATAGTGGAGCGGATGGAGGAAGACGGACTGGTAAGCGCGCCGGCGCGGGACGGGCGGCGTGAAGTGTTGGCGCGGCGAGGTGTGGTAGGGGAAGTCGAAGAATGAGCAATTGGGCGCCCGTTCGCCGCCACCCGCTGCGGTATCTCTTCACGATTGTGATTCTCCTGGAAGTGTCTGCGATGGCTGTCCCCGCCGCTGAGGAGGGTGATGGGCAGGGACTCAAAGAAGTTCGCGAATTGGTGAAGAAAGTCCAGGAACGGTACGACAAGATCAAAGACCTCCAGGCGGACTTCCAACAGAGCACCAAGATCGAAGGGTTTGAAAAGACACTCCGGTCGAGCGGTCGCATGTATCTCAAGCGGCCGGGCCGGTTGCGGTGGGACTATCGGGAGCCCACACCGGAAGAAATCTATGTCAGACAGAACGACGTGATGATGTATGTGCCCGAGCACCAACAGGTATTGGTCGGCAAGTTGACGCAGTTGGCCGCCTCGCAGGCGCCGCTCCAGCTCCTACAAGGGCTGGCCTCCCTGGAGGATCATTTCACCCTCCAGCCGGCCAGGGGTGGAAAGCGCGGCGACGGTGGGCTGCCGTTGATCGCCTTGATCCCCAAGGGGGTCGACGAAGAATCCATGCGGACGGTTGAGCAGATCACACTCGAGGTGCAGCCCAAAAGCTATGTTCTGAAAACCGTGGCCATCCACGAGGTCGGCGGGAACGTCTCGACCTTTCGCTTTACCAATATCCAGACGAATGCCGGACTGAAGAATGAGCTCTTTGACTTTCGCCCGCCGGAAGGGGTGGAAGTCATCAAGGCGCCGACGCTCGCCCCGCCGTGAGGCCTGGAACGTTCCTCGTATCTGGTATCTCGTGAAGCGTATCTCGTTCTGGAACGTTCCTCGTATCTGGTATCTCGTGAAGCGTATCTCGTTCTTTCGGTGCGGGACTGGCGGGAAAAGCGAGACAGGCGAGACGGGGTGATGCCCGGGACTCGTCCCGCTTTTCGCGCCATTCGACAGGCTCATGGCGCCCTGAGGCTCTCGACCCCTCGACCACACTCGGGGTCGAGCCTGAGTGGGATCGAAGGCTCGAAGGGCCCTTGTCTCGCTCGTCCCGCCCATCATACGTGTCGCGCCCTGACTGGCGAGATACGAGCGACTAGATACCCTTCGACAAGCTGGGTGGTGAGCCAGTCGAACCACGAGATACGACTGTCGCTCGGGTGAGGGGGCTGAGCCGTGATAACGGTGACGATGGGAGCCATCGAAGAGGCCGTGGATCGGGCCATCGGTTCGTTGGACATCCCGCGTCTCAGGGAGGAATATTGGGCGCAGAACGAATTTCTCTTCGTCCCACAGTTTCTTCCGCGTCAGGTCGTCGAGGCACACTTGGCGCCCCTGGTCCAGTCGGTTAAGCCGGACCTCAACCGGAACTTCATCCCGGGTCATAAGAAGGGCGGGAGTGTGAGTGTCTATACGTTGCATGCCAAGGCCCCGGGATTTCTGGAATTCTACCGCTCGCCTGTTTTTCTGTCGTTTCTGACCCAGGTCACCAGGGCGCCGCTGCAGCGCTGTCCCGATCAGGACCCCCATGCCTGTGCCTTGTACTACTATACGGAGCCCGGCGATCACATCGGGTACCACTACGATACGTCCTACTACAAAGGGGCCCGCTATACGATTCTCATGGGGATGGTCGATCGCGCGCCCAGTTGCAAGCTGGTGTGCGATCTGTTCAAGGATGATCCCGCTCGGGAGACCAGGCACCTGGAGCTCAACACCGCGCCGGGCGATCTCGTGCTCTTCAACGGCGACAAGCTGTGGCATGCCGTCACCCCGTTGGGGGAAGGGGAAGAGCGGGTGGCGCTGACGATGGAATACGTCACGAACCCTGAGATGGGGCCCTTCAACCGAATCTATTCCAACCTGAAAGATGCGGTGGCCTACTTCGGTCTGCGGGCGGTCTTCGGAGGAAATCGGAAGGTTTAGGCTGAGGTTGAGGTGAAGGGCTTCTCGCTCAACCTTAGCCTTAACCTGAGCCTGCGTGCTGCGCGCCTCACGCGCAGAGCACTTGCGCCAGCACGCCGGTCCTGGTGTTGGCTTTCGTTTTCGCCATGATGTTCTTGATGTGCTCCTTGACGGTCTGCTCGGTAATGTTCAGCGCGGCCGCGATCTCCTTGTTCGTAAACCCCTTGGCCAGATGCTGAATGACCCCCTGCTCCCGGTCGGTGAGGTGAAATCGCGCCTTGACGTGTGACGAGGCCACGGCCTCACCCCGCCCCACTTCTTCCATCATGATCAGAATGCGGGACATGTCGATTCCGCTCGAGTCCGGCAGTCCATAGCCGCGCAGGAGGATCGGCCGTTGCACGGTGCCCGACAATTTTCTGAGCTGAAACTGCTGCCAATCATTGCCGGCAGTGCGCGCCTGGATCGCCTTCCGGATGTCCAGGCAAAACTCCATGACCACCGGGGGCACAACGCCCCTCGCCGGAGTCCCGTGCTGCGTGTGGGTGATCCGGCGACAGAGTTCCTGTGCGCGAGGGTCCACGTGCAGAAGCTGAAGGGTGGTGGAAAACACCATGATGCCCGGCCCTGAGCGGCGCTCCACGAGACTTTCCGGGGTGTCTTCCTGCGGGGGCACTTCTTTTAATTTCACCACAGACATGGGCGTACTCCCAAGGTTCGGATCGGCCGACTTCTTCAAAGCCACGGTCGATCAACTGACTCAAACCGCGACATACTGTTGTCGGTAGGCCGGCCCAAATCCTTTAGAGGGATGTGAAGGGGGAGCAGGGCTAGGAGGCGGCTATGCGGATCTGTCAGACACCGGTGCGTCGACCGGGAACGTCAAGGTGAACGTGGTCCCTTTGCCCTCCTCACTCTCAACGGCAATCGTGCCGCCGTACTTCTTCACGATCTTGTCCGTGATGCTGAGGCCGAGCCCCGTCCCTTTCCCCGGCTCCTTCGTGGTGAAAAACGGGTCAAAAATCCTACTCAGCACAGCCTTGGGAATCCCCGAACCGGTGTCGGCGATGTCGACGAGAATCGTGTGGTCACGGCAGACACGGCAAGAGGTCGAGAGCGTCAACAATCCTCCGCCCTGCATGGCTTGACCGGCATTGCAGATAAGGTTCACGAAGACTTGATCGATCTCAGCGCGACGGGCTTTGATCGCGGGGAGAGTCTGAAAGTGAGTCACGACCTCGATCTTGTCGAACTCGGGACTATGCCGCATGATCTTGACTGCTTCGGCGAGCCGCTCGTTGACGTCCACCTTCATGTCACCGTCGCGCCCCGCCGGTCGGGCATACATGCAGAAGTCGCGAACGACCGTCGAGACGTGTCCTGAAAAGGAGGCGATGTCGCGGGCGAACTCGCGGATCCGTTGCGGGTCTTCTTCCTCTCGAATCAGTTCAGCCAGCCCCAGGATGCCCTGCATGGGGTTGTTGATCTCATGGGCCATGCCGGAAATCAATGTGCCCAGCGTCGCAAGCTTCTCCGCCTGAATCAGTTGCTCTTCCAGTTGGCGTTGGTCGGTCATATCCCAGATGACCAAGCCGATGGAAGGCCGATCGTGTCCCGGCAGGGAAACGGGGAAGGGCCGGTACCGATAGACTCGCTGACCGCGGTTGAATTCACGGTCACGGAGCAGCGAGGCGCGTTCCAAAATCGGAGCGTCGACCGTCGCTTTCGCCTCGGCCCACTCTCCCGATGTGAGCGGCAGCGCGTTGAAAATCAGGCTGCCCACAAGAGGCGATGGCGTGGAGCCGAAATGCTGGAAGGCCAGGGCGTTCGCATAGGTCACCAGTAGATTTTCATTGACGATCAGAATGGCTCCCGGAAGGCTGGCAAGAATATGCTGCATTTCGTCGGACGATCGGCGCAAGGCGTCTTCCGCGAGTTTGCGATCCGTAATGTCTTCCGCAATCCCCGCGATCCGATACACCACGCCCCGCTCGTCGCTGACCGGGAAGGCTCGATCGTGGATCCATCGCAGGGAACCGTCCGATCGGTAGAGCCGGTACGTTTCGTCGTACTCGCCGCTCACTTGCTTCGTCTGCGCCATATAGCGAACCCGCTCACGGTCGTCGGGGTGAATGGCGTCCAGCCAGGATCGGGGCTGTTCATAGAGACTCTTCGTCGAGCGGCCCCACACGGCCTCGTAAGCAGGGTTGATATACAGCATGTGGTTCTTGTCGGGAGCCGTCATCCAGATGACGTCTTTGATGTGCTCCGAGACCTGACGAAATCGTTCCTCGCTCTCCCGGAGTGCCGCCTCCGCCCGCTTTCGTTCCGTGATGTCTTGGAACACCACGACGGCGCCGACGAGCCGGCCCTCCTCGCGAATCGGAGTGCTGACATAGTCTACAGGAAAGCAGGTCCCATCCTTCCTCCAGAAGACATCATGGTCACAGTGATGCACGAGCCCGTCCTTGAACGCGGCATAGATCGGGCAATCTTCCCGCGGGTAGGGCGAGCCGTCCGGCTTAGTATGGTGGAGCAGCGCGTGCATGGGCGTGCCGATCAGGATCTCCAGGTCGTACCCAAGCATCCGCGTGGCCGCGGGATTGGTAAACGTCGTGCGGCCGTCCAGGTCTAATCCGTAGATGCCCTCGCCCGCCGCGTTCAGCAACAACGCGTTCTGGCGGCTGATCCGTTCCGGCGCGTCCTGCGCGTGCCTCCGATCCGTAATGTCGCGGATGATTCCGCTGAAATAGGTGCCCTCCGGCGTCGTCCAGGTGCCGAGCGACAATTCAAGAGGAAACTCGCTGCCGTTCTTCCGGAGGCCGTGCAACTCGACGGTCTTGCCCATGACGTGAGACGTGCCGGTGACTCGAAGCCTTGCCATCCCGCGGGTATGGCCGTCGCGATACCGTGCGGGCATGAGGTGCGTCAGCGGGAGGCCGACGATCTCCGCATTCGTGTAGCCGAAGAGGCTGCTGGCTGCCTGATTCCAGGACAGGACCCGCCCCTCCTGGTCCGATAGGATAATGGCGTCATTGGCCGACTGAAAGATGGATCGGAAGCGATCCTCACTGGTCGTGAGGGCCTGCTCCGCGGACTGGGCCTTCGCGGCGAGGTCCTGGACTGAGAGGGCGCGCTGGAGAATGGCTTTGATCTCTTCGATCCTGTACGGCTTCGTCAGATAGGCGAAGGCGCCTTTCGTGAGCGACCCGACCGTATTTTCGTAAGAGGTAAAGGCGGTAAAGATCACGACCGGCAGCGACGGCTCGATCTCGTGCAAGGAACGGAGGACCGTCAGTCCGTCTACGTCCGGAAGACCTACGTCGAGGAGCACCGCGCCGAACCGCGTGCGCCGGACCCATTCGATCGCGGGCTCTCCGGCTTCGGCGGTTTCGACGCGATAGCCGTCATGTTCGAGAGAATCCCGCAGGGCCTCCCGGATATCCGGGTCGTCATCGACGACCAGGATCGCCTGCCCGGGCTCCACGTGATTGGCTCCATTCGGCATGATCGTCCTCTGGCTCCTCCCTCTGTCCGCAGGAACGGTCACTGGCCCGAGGGGGCGGTCAAAAGTACCGATAGACCATCGCCATCAACAACACACATATCCCGAGGAGAGACACGAACAAGGTGGTTTCTATGACGGTGAATTCCATGACCGGTACCCCCTATACAACGAGGTGATCCATGCCTCCGTTTCGCTGCTCAAGGAAGGAACAACGCAACCTATGTGCCAGTCGGTTGACTTGGCCATATCAGACATATTCATTCAATATGACAATGGGTTAAGAGATACTTGAATCTTGTGACCCCTGAGGGGCCACGCTAAGAGCGTATCTGATTGTGCATGCAATGATCGAAGTAGATACAGGCGAAGATGTTGGAGGTGCGAAGTCTGAGGTTAGAGGTCGCTACCTCAAGCCTCGATCCATGAGCCTCAAACCTCTGCCTTCGGGCCGGCAGAGGTTTCGATCGGCAGAGTGAAGGAGAAGCAGCTCCCGATCCCCACGCGGCTGGACACCCAGATCCGACCGCCATGCAGCTCCACCAGGTTCTTGGTAATCGTGAGGCCAAGCCCGGCTCCCTGCGCGCCGGGTGGGGCCGCCGCGCTCCGGTAAAAACGCTGGAAGACCTTGTCGAGTTCGTCCGATGGGATGCCGGAACCCGTGTCTTTCACGTTGACCTGGATAAACCCGTCATCGCGGGAACGGATCTCCACGCGTACCTGTCCGCGCTCCGGCGTGAACTTGATGGCATTCTGGATCAGGTTGGTCAGCACTTGGGTGAGTTTATCGCGATCCGCCGACACGGGCGACAGCGTGGCCGGATACTGGACGTCCAGCGCGATCCCCTTCTCCTGAGCAAGCGGCAGGCAACCCTCGACAACTTCAGCCGATAGGTCCCGGACGCAGAGCGAGGTCCGCCGCAAGTCCAGCCGCCCCATTTCGATTCGCGAGAGGTCGAGGAGATCGTTGATCAGTCGGGTGAGCCGTTCCACATTCAGCTTCATCCGGTTGAGATAATGGGTCTGCTTCTCAGTGAGCCCGCCTGTGAGGCCTTGGAGCATGTTCTCCACGTAGCCCTTGATGGACGTCATGGGCGTACGCAGTTCATGCGAGACGACCGAGACGAAGGCCGACTTCAAATGGTCCATCTCGCGCAGGCGCTCGTTCGCCTGTTCCAATTCCTGCGTACGGTCCTTGACCCGCTCCTCCAGCGTCCTCGTGAGGAGTTCCAGCTCGCGATAGGCATGGGCGTTGTCGATCGCAATGGCCATCTGACTGCTGATCGTGGCCAGCAGGTCCAGATCGGTGGAGGTGCAGGGCTGCGGGCCCCGGTCGGCGGCGATGAGACCCATCACCGACTGCGTCGTCTTGAGCGGGGTCACGACCAACGACGTCACGCCGAGGGCGCGGGCTTCGCCCGCGGCGCCGGGAGGCAGCCGGTCGGCGATGGCCTCGAGCGTCTGTGCGTGGACGGACTGTCCATGCAGCAGGACCTGAGCCAGGACGCCGGTGTCGTCCTGCACGGCCATTTCCATGTGGGCGAGAATGCGCTGATGCTCCTCCGGGAGACCGGACGACCGCATCGCGTACACCACCCCACGATCGGCGTCATACAAAAGGATCAGCATGCGCTGGAAGGCCTGATCACCCACGAGCAGGGAGAGGACGGAGCTCAGGAGCTTCTCCACATCGAGGGTGGAGGTCATCGCCATGCCGGTCCTGTTCAGGGTCGTCAGTTGGGCCACCTGTGACAGGATGGTTTCCATGTGCGCGGTGAGAGCCCGATCACGGTCGATGAGCGAGGCCGTCATCTTGTTGAACGAGCCGGCCAGCGCGCCCACTTCGTCCCGCGTCGTCGGGATCACGGAGGCGGTCAGATCCCCGGCGGTAATGCGTCCGACGACCGCTGCAAGATGGCGCAAGGGCATAACGATCCGATTCGCCAGCACCAGGGTGGCCAGCAGGCCGAGGAGAATGATGAAGATGGTGATCAGGGCTACGTCCCGCACCAGGGTCGACAGGGCTGATTGCAAGGGGGCGGCGGTGAGCCCGACCTGGACGACGCCGTAGGTTTTTTCAGTTCCTCGTGTCGCGATCCCCCCGGAACTCTGTTCCTGCGATTCCAAACCGAATGGCTCCGAGAGGGCCTTAGATCCGCTCCGGCGCTGAACAGGGAACGCGAAGTCGTACAGCGTTTCACCCGGCGGGGCGGTGAACGGTGTCACGACGGAGTCGGGTGTCGCTGACGTGAGCAGCCTGCGCGCGATCGCGGGATCCGGATAGAGCGGTGACTCGGCAGCGCGGCGACCGGCGGCCGCCGCCAGCAGACGTCCTTTGCTGCGGGCCAACAACGGACGTCCTTCTGCGGTGGTCATCACGACGTACACCACTTCATCCAGTTCCATGACGCTCTGAGCGAGCCGGCTGAGGGCAATCTGGTCCTCGGCGATCAGGGGATACCGGCTGCCGGCGGCCAAATTCCTGGCAAGCAGGGTGCCCCGATCCGTCAAGCCTCTGGTCATGGCGGTACTTTGCTGAGAGGTAAAGTACCAGCTCAACCCGGAGCAGACGATGATGATGATCAGGCCGACGAAGAGCACGAACTTCGTCCGCAGGCTCGAGAATCCGGTCGCGAGATACGAGAGGAGCGGGGTGTGTGGGGCCATAGGATTCATCAATTTAGTTGACGCTCTCGGCCTCCCGCATGATCTCAGGCGGAATAGTCAGGCCGAGATAGCGGGCCGTTTTCGAGTTGACGGTGATGCGGGTCTGGTTCGGGGTCAGCAGACGTCCGGAGAGATCCGATCCTTCGCCGTTGAGGAGCTTTCTGGCCACCTGCGCTGCCTGACGGCCGGTCTCAGGATATGAGACCGACAGGGCCATGAGCGCTCCGCTCCGGACAAACTCCGACGAGAAGCCGACGCTCGGGATCGTGTGTTCCAGGGCCAGATCCAGGAGAAACCGGAGCGAATCCTCGGAGAGCACGGTGCTGTCTGGAATGAGCCACAAGAGATCAATTTGCGAGATCAACGCGCGCGCGGCGGCTGCCACGTCTTTGTCCGACGCCACGCCCCTGGCCACGAGCTCGAACCCTTGTGCCTTGGCCTGACGTCGAGCCTCATCCACGAAACTTTGTGACTTGCCGGGATCGAACAGCACCCCGATCCGGCGGACAGCGGGGAGCGCCTGGCGCATCGTGCTGAGATGGCGCTCAATCGGAATCTCCATCAGGATGCCGGTCAGGTTCGGCGCCTTGAGATCATAACGGATCGGATCAAGGACCATGCAGAAGATGACGGGCAC
>JACRLS010000195.1 GCA_016235225.1 Nitrospirota bacterium
TGGCCATGTTGTCGAGGAGGATGGCCCCCAGCACGGATTGCTCCGCCTCCAGGTTCTGTGGCGGCACTTTGGGATCAGACAGATCGGTGATGGACATCAGGCGCCTATCAGCGCTTCGGTTTCAAGAGGACGGGCAATTCATCGAGACTGACCCGCCTGGTCAGCCGTTTGGGAGCCCCGTTCTTAGGGATGGTTCTCGTCGATTCGACCGGCGGAAACGTCACAACGGCATGGGTCTCGGTCTCTCCGCGTCCGTTCAACGAGACGAGCGTGGGCGCGCCCAACCGCTGCCCTTCCGCTTCCAGCAATTTCGCGGAAGAGGTATCGCCCTCCGGCTCGATCCGCTGCACCACGCGCAGGCCCTGTTGCCGGAGGGTGCGCGCCACATGAAAGGCTTGCGCGCTGCGAGCCGCCGCGGCACAGACCAAGACATCGACTTTTGTTCCACTCTCCTTCTCGGTGCGGCCTTCAAGGGCGCGAAAGAGGCGATCGATCAGATTACGCTGACCGAGCATCTGAAGCGGAAGGGGGAGTTGGAGTCGGTCGGCGGCGCGGCCTATCTGGCGGAACTGGTGGCCGCGGTTCCCAGTTCCGCGAACATCCGCTACCATTGCAAGATCGTTCGCGATAAGGCCCTGCTCCGCAGCTTGCTCGGTACCTCCCACGACATCATCGCCCGGGGTTATGAGGGGAGTTCGTCGGTCGATGAGTTGCTGGAATATGCGGAGCGGTCCGTCTTCAGCATTGCGCAGGGCAAGCTCGGTCGCGCCTTCGTCGAGCTGAAACAGATCATCAAAGAGAGTCTGGATCTGGTCGATGCGCTTTCGAAAAACAAAGAGCGGATCACCGGTATTCCGACCGGTTTCTACGACTTCGATGAGTTAACGGCCGGCTTGCAACCCTCGGATCTGGTGGTCATCGCCGGCCGTCCGAGTATGGGCAAGACGAGTCTGGCGTTAGGGATGGCCCAGTACGCGGCGGTCCATCATCAAAAGGTGGTGGGCATCTTCAGTCTCGAAATGTCGAAGGCCCAGTTGGTGCTGCGTATGCTCAGTTCGGAAGCCCATGTGGACTCCCACTCCCTCCGAACAGGGCGTCTCCAAAAAGAGGACTGGTGGCGGCTGGCTGAGGCAGCCGGTCGCCTTGAGCAGGCGCCGATCTTCATCGATGACTCCGGTGCAGTGACGGTCCAGCAGATGCGCGGAAAGGCCCGCCGTTTGAAGAGGGAGCGCGGCCTCGATCTGTTGATCGTCGACTACCTGCAGCTGATGCAGGGGCGGAGTGATGCCGAATCTCGTCAGCAGGAGATTTCAGACATTTCCCGATCCCTGAAAGCGTTGGCGAAGGAATTGAATGTGCCGGTCATTGCCCTGTCGCAGTTGAGCCGGAAGGTGGAAGACCGGAAGCCTCCCATTCCGATGCTGGCCGACCTTCGGGAGAGCGGCGCTATCGAACAGGATGCGGATTTGGTCGTCTTCATCTATCGGGAAGACCAGTACGATTCGAACTCCGAAAAAAAAGGCATCGCCGAAATTCTCGTGCGGAAGCACCGGAACGGTCCCACCCGAGACATCCAGCTCTTTTTTCATGATCGGTTTGCGAAATTCGAGAGTTTGGAGACGCGCGAGTCCGTTTGACACCTCCGCGGAGCGATGCGTATACTGAATTTCGGAGCGGCGACATCTGCCGCTCATTTCATATCTGCCGTCTCGTCGGACACCGGGCCTGAGCCTGAGTCCGGTTCTCGATGGACCGAGGGCCCCTGAATGGGCAGATCATTCCAGGTTGCGTGGGCGCGCGTGATTCTTGCTGTCCTGATCATTCCGCTCATCGTCGTCTCCTGTACGACCGTTCCCCAGGCGGGAACTGCGCTCCCTGCTGCGACTCCGGTCCCGGCACCGACTGTCTCAACTTCGCTCCCGCTTCCGAGTGACTCTCACGCCTACTACCATTTTATTCTCGGGTACCAGGCCGAGACGGCCCAGGATTCGGCCAAGGCCATCCGGGAATATCTGTCTGCCCTGCGCGCCGACAATTCGTCGCTCTTTCTCAAGGCGCGATTAGCGACCCTCTACTTCTCGCGAGGCGACGTCGCCAGTGCCCTCAGATTTGCGGATCGCGTGGCAGAGTCGGATGTGAAAGATTCCCAGACCTTGCTCCAGATCGCCGCCATTTATGCGGCTGCCGGACAGACGAATCGGGCCCTTGCTTTATATGATAGAGCGATTGAGCAACAGCCGGCCACCGGTGATGTCCACATGGCCAAAGGCCTTCTCCTGATGCGACTCAACCGGTTTGACGAGGCCGAGCAGGCGTTCGAAAAGGCAGTGGCCCAGTCGAACGACTCCGCCGTCGGCTATTATCATCTGGGGCGGATGCATGCGGAAGCCAAGCGCTATGATCGCGCGGCAACCAGCCTTCACCGGGCGATTACCCTCGTGCCCGGGTATGAGCCGGCATACCTTGCCCTGATCTCCGTCTATGAAGCCCAACAGGACCGGGCCAAGGCGGTCGCCCTCTGTCGCAAGTTCCTGGATGAGGTCAATCCCCAGAGTAAGGAGATCCGCCAGCAACTGATTCGTCTCTACATCAGCGACAAGGCCTATCAGGAGGCGCAAGCGGAGCTGAATAAAATTCTGGCCGAGGACTCCGACGATCTGGATGCCCGCCTTCGCATGGGACTGCTCTATGGGGAAATGAAGAACTATCCTAAGGCCATCGAGGAACTGAAGAAGATTCTGGTCTCCCGCCCGGCTGAATTGCGGGTGCGGGATTATTTAGGCTTGATGTATGAGGAAGTGAAAGATCACGACAATGCGATCAAAGCCTACGAACGGAACATCGAGCTTAATCCGAACTACGTCGATGGCCACCTGCACCTCGGATTTCTCCAATATCGATTGAAACGGTATGCCGATGCCCAAACCCACCTGGACCGGGTGGTGAAATTGAATCCCAAGCAAGCCGAGGGCTACCTCCTCCTAGGGTTGACGTACATCCAGCTGGAAAAATTCCAGGATGCGTCGCAGGCCTTCGAGGGCGGGCTCGTCCATCATCCTCAGAATGCGGACCTGCATTTCAATCTAGGGACGGCCTACGATAAGTTAAACCGGTTCGATGATGTCGTTCGGACGATGGAGTCGGCCTTGCGGATCGACCCCAAGCATGCCGATGCCTTGAACTACCTCGGTTATACCTATGCGGCACGGGGGATTAAGATCGAGGAAGCGGTCTCGCTCACCAAGCAGGCCGTGACGCTGAAGCCGAACAACGGCTACTACATCGACAGTCTGGCCTGGGCTTTCTTCAAGCAGGGCCGGCTGGATGAAGCGCTCACCGAGATCAAAAAGGCCATTTCGCTCGTCGGCGATGACCCGGTGATTTTCGAACACCTCGGGGAGATCTACTTCCGTCAGAATCAGCTGCCTGAAGCAAAAGAAGCCTGGCTGAAGTCCCTTGAGCTGGACCCTTCCAATACCAAGCTCATCGATCGCTATCGCGAGCGTGGGCTTGGGGATCCCACCCAGGAAGAGCGGATCCGCCAGGCCAAGCGCAAGGTATCTCAATCCTCCACCGCCCCTCTGACCGTGCAGTAACTTCCTCCTCCTCCTCGACTGTTGCCTTCGATTCCTACCCCCTGCTTCGTGCCACAGAACGACCACTGGCGGCAATTCTCGTCCACTCCTGCTTTTGAGCAGTTCCGGTCCTCATCTCGTTTGTTACGCTTTCTCTCGCGCGCCGCTCTCTGGCGCTGATTGGTCTCCGTTCGTCGATCGGCACAGAAACTGCTTTTCTCCGTCTAGCCCTCGTGCGCGAGGGCCGGGCGTACATGTCTCAACGGTGAAGGGAACGGGGAGGGGACGCCATGAAACTCATGCACAGACAAGGTGGCTTTACCCTGATCGAGCTGATGATTGTCGTGGCCGTCATCAGCATCATGGCGGCGCTGGCCGTGCCGAACTACTTGCGTTATCGAGCCCAGTCTCGGACGGCCGAAGCCCGCACCAACCTCGGCGGCGTGTTTGTGTCCGAGCTCTCTTTTTATGGAGAGAATTCCCGGTTCAGTAACTTCTCGGAGATCGGATTCAGCCTGGCCGGGTCGGCCAACCGGTATACGTATCGCGCCATGCAAACCACGGTGGGCGGCGGGGTGGTGACGCCCGCGCCGATCGAGACCTTAAATGCGGGGATTGGGACTATCACGGCAGATAACACCGTCGTGCCGGCTGCTTCGACCGGAATCGGCTTTACGGCAACCGCAACCGGGAACATAGACGAGGATTCAACGGTTGACCATAGACGAGGATTCAACGGTTGACCAGTGGCACGTGAACGATCTCAAACAAAATCTGCAGAACCCCGACACGAGCGACGTCAGCAGCTAGACCGATTACCCTCGCGGCGCGTCGGGTATCCCGGCGGCTTCACGGTCTTGGAGCTGCTGATCATCGTGGTGATCGTCGGGATCCTGGCCATGTTGGCCGTTCCCTCCTATCTCCACTATCGTGAGCAATCCAGACAAGCCGAGGTGAAAATGAACCTCGGGGCCGTCTTCGCCTCGGAGGCGGCGTTTTTCGCTGACAACTCCCGATTCAGTAACTTCTCCGAAGTCGGGTTCTCTCTGGCGGGGTCCGCTAATATCTATACCTACCGGGCCATGCAGACGACTGTGGCCGGCAACGTGGTGAGTCCGGGCCCGATTGAAACGCTCAATACGGGAGTCGGAGTTCCCATGCCAGATAATTCCGTCCTCCCTGCCGCTTCAAGCGGGGTGGGGTTCACCGCGACAGCTACGGCCAATCTGGATCGGGATGCCACGGTCGATCAGTGGCACGTGAACGATCTCAAACAGAATCTTAGGGATCCGGACACCAATGACGTGTCCAGCTAGGACATGCCCCCTTTCCTGCCCGATTCCAAAAGGGCAATTCACGGCAGTCGCTGACGCAAAATGGTGACCGGCAGGATGAAGGGGGCTGACACGTTTAGAGGATGCTTGCTAAGTCATCGAATTACCTGAGAAAAGTTGAAGATGGACTGAGAATTCAAGGCGGCATGAAACCTGCTTATTCGGCTGGAGCTTGTAGGCAAAAGCAGACAGGAA
>JACRLS010000196.1 GCA_016235225.1 Nitrospirota bacterium
CCCTACTTCGAATGGTTTTCGCTCAGGCGGAATCACTATCGGATCGAACTGACGGCTGGCGATGCCTGGATTCTGTCAGCCGGGGAAGCTGCCGGACTGGACGCTCGCTCGGAGTCCATCCGGCGGGCGTTGAGCCCCCTTGCACGTTCGACGAGAACGAGGTCGAACGAGGAGTGGCCGTGACACACTGCCGAAAAAATCCGCCGGCCGCCATCGTCAAGCGTGAGAAGAAAGCGTCTGTTAAGTGCCTGAGAAGAATCTATTGATCTTACGATCGGTCGAATGTCCTGAATCTGTTGATCTGTTGATTTGTCTGCAATTCAGGCCATTCATCAGATCGTCAGATCAACAGATTCCGGAATTGCTTCACGGCGCCCCCTCGATGACCTCGAGTGCGTCAAACAGGTCCGGGTGCTGCACGACATAGCCGAGCTGGCTCCTGAGCTTGTCCGTCTGCACGCGCTTGCCTGGCTTCACGTCGGAGCGTGGAGGCGGGAGCGGAATCTGCCAGCGTTTCGCAGCGACATCCATGATGTCGGACCATCGTCTCGGCGTCCCAGCGCTGACGTTGTAGGCCTCACCCGGCAGTCCTTGATCGACCGGCTGGGCTGGAAAGGTGACAATCACCTCGGCCTGATCCGGGATCGTCACCCACGTGGTCGGGTCTGCCAGATCGAAACCAAGCTGCGCAGATGCCGGGAAGTCAGCAAGGCTGCGCTCAGGGGTCCGACTCGAGAGGCGGATGGTCCGTCGAGATGCGGCTGCGAGCCGATAGATGACCCGGCCCGTGTAGCCGTTTCCGAGTATGACGAGCGTGCGGGCATCTGCATGCGCGGCCATAGAGGTGTCGGGACAGACGAATCAGAACCTGTCCTGTGAGGCTGTCCCGCGCGACCATCCTACACTGTTCGGTGCGCCACTGAAACGGGATCGATCAGCAATTGACAGCCCTGTCATGGGACCCCTAGAATCGCAAACTCTATGAATAATCGATTTCTGAAAGCTTGCCGACGGGAACCGGTGGACTGCACGCCGGTATGGTTCATGCGGCAGGCTGGCCGTTACATGCAGGAGTATCAAGCGGTCCGCGCGAAACATTCCATCCTGGACGTCTGCAAGACTCCCGAGCTGGCGGCGCAGGTCACGCTGCAACCGATCGACCGATTCCCGCTGGATGCGGCCATTATTTTTGCAGACATTCTCCTCCCCCTGGAACCAATGGGCATTCCCTTTTCGTTCGAGGAAGGGGAGGGGCCGGTGATCCACCGCCCGATCCGGGACCGTGAGGGGATCGATCGTCTCCGAGTGACGGATGGGGACGAGTTGCACTATGTCTACGACGCGATTCAGCAGGCGCGACGAGCGCTTGCGGGACGGGTCCCTCTCATCGGGTTTGCCGGGGCGCCCTTCACGCTCGCCAGCTATGCCATCGAGGGTGGAGGATCACGGAACTATGTGGCCACCAAGCAACTGATGTATGGGGAGCCGGAAAGCTGGCATTGCCTGATGGACAAGCTGGCTCGCATGGTGACGGGGTATCTCCGCCGTCAGATCAAGGCGGGCGCGCAGGCCATCCAGGTGTTCGATAGCTGGGTGGGCTGTCTCTCGCCCAATGACTACGCCGAGTATGTCCTGCCGCACATGCAGGTGATCTTCGAGGGACTCATGCGGGAAGGCGTGCCGCTGATCCATTTCGGCACCGGGACGGGCGCCCTCCTGGGGCTGATGCGCAAGGCCGGCGGGGATGTCATCGGCGTGGATTGGCGCATGCAACTGGACGATGCCTGGGATCGAGTCGGGCACGATGTGGCTGTGCAAGGAAACCTCGACCCGGTGGTGCTGTTCGGTCCGCGTCATGAAATTGAGCGAAGGGTCGAAGACATTCTTCGCCGGGCCGCCGGGCGTCCCGGGCATATCTTCAATCTGGGACATGGCATCCTGCCCAACACGCCGGTCGAGTCGGTGGCCGCTGCCGTCGACATGGTGCACAAACTGAGTCAACGGTAGAGGAACGTCGTTCGTGAAGCGTATCTCGTGATGCGTCGTTCAGAGAGAAAACCGGTCTTGTTTATTACTACGAGCGACGCTTCACGCTTCACGAGGAACGAATAATGCCTGGTCCGCAACGACCGATCGCGGTGATGCTGATGGCCATGGGAGGGCCGGATCGGCTCGAGAGTATCGAGCCCTATCTCCGCGAGGTGCGAGGGGGGCGTCCGACCTCGCCCGAATTCGTGGAGGAGATCCGGGAGCGGTATCGGATGACCGGCGGAAAATCTCCCGTGCTGGAGATCACTCGGGCCGTCGCGCAACAGCTCGAACAGCGACTCAATGGGCCGGGGGGGGAACGATACCGGGTCTATGTTGGATTGCGGCATTGGAACCCCTTCATTAAGGACACCTACAGAGAAGTGATGGATGATTGTCCGGAGCGATTGATCGGCCTGTGCATGGCCCCGCAGTATTCCTCCATGAGCATCGGAGCCTACATGAAGAAAGTGGAAGAAGCCCGGGCCCAGCTCGGCGGAGACTTTCCGGTGACGTTTGTCCAAAGCTGGCATGCCAATCCCTTGCTGATCCAGGCGATTGTGGACAACGTGACGCAGGCCCTGCAGAAATTCCCGGCTGAGGTTCGAGCCGAGGTTCCGCTCTTGTTTACGGCCCACAGCCTGCCGGAGCGCATTCTCCAGATGAAGGACCCCTATCCTGACGAAGTCCGGGCCACCGTTGACGCTGTGTGCCGACTCTTGGGGAAGCCGGAGGCGCGATTTGCCTTTCAGAGCCAAGGGCGCTCTGATGAGCCCTGGCTCGGACCGACGGTTGAGGAGACCCTGGAGTCCCTGCATACGGAGGGACACCGGCATGTGCTGGTCGCGCCGATCGGATTCATCTCCGATCATCTGGAAGTGCTCTACGATGTGGATATCCAGTTCAAGGCCTTCGCGGCGGCCAGGGGGATGCAACTGGAACGCATCGCGATGCTGAATGCTTCGGGCCCTCTCATCGAGACCCTCGCCTCCGTGCTCCATGATCACGAAACGGCGCGGACCGCCTAACCCGCATTACTCATGAACGCTTCTGCTGCTTTGGCCCATTGCAATAGAAGAGCAACGGGCGCCCCGATTCGCCGCTGGGCACCCGCTGCTGCCTTGCTGCAACGGGTCGAACGCGACGAACCGTCATGAAGAGTGCGGGCTAAGAGCAATACTGTTCACTTAATGATCATGAGATGCATCTTGATCATCAGGCGTTTGGTACACACTCGCGTGCGCAGTGGGTAGCCGCTCATCTTGCGCTTGAGACCTCGCGGAGTGTGACGCGATCGACTCGAGACGACTCGTTCTTCCAGGATTTCCCTCAGGACGGCTTCATGGAACGCTGGTTTGTCCTGAGGGGGGAATAGACGCGAACCGCGCAAG
>JACRLS010000197.1 GCA_016235225.1 Nitrospirota bacterium
CGCGCAATCACCGCGCCGTCGTGAAAGACCACATAACTCTGCCACCCGTAGAAAAACAAGAGGCGCGCCACCTTCGACAGCGCCTGCGGGGAAAGCCCGTAGAAGAACGTGGCCATCGATCCGGGCGAATCAGGGCGCCGACAGGTCACCAGCAGGGCCATGCCTGGTTGCGCGTAGGTGGGCCCTCCCACCGTAAATCGATCACGATCAACCGTCACCTGGCTGCCGCAGTGTTCCAAAATCGGGCGCACGACGTGATTGCCCCCCGGCCCCCCCAACAAGAGCAGCGACCCTTTGACGGGGACCGGAGCCTGGTCCGTCTGGATGACCGTCCCGGGGGACCGGCTCTCAATGACCTCGGCCAGCTCAGCGAAGGGCCTCTGCCCCTCCACCGTCCCTCCGCTGGGGAGCACGACCACGCGCGTGGGGTCTGTGACGTACAGATTCAACATCGGCGGCAGGTCCGTCCGTGGAATCCGCCTAAAGAGTTCAAAGTCCGGATCGACCGAGAGACTGACCGCCCGGGACGGAAGCGACAGCTCGAACGTCTGTCCGGTCGACTCCAGCCTCACGCGGGTGGACTGTCTTGACTGATCCGCGAGCGTCAGCGTGACGGGGACCGAGAGTCGGAAGGCCGGCGACGGCTGAGTCAAGGTCACACGAAGACGAGTGGTCCCCTGTTCACCCGGCGAGCCCGCCACGTCATCTTGCACGACGTGTGTCGCCCGCACCGTCGGTGCCCCCGCCTGCTGCACCCATTGGGTGAAGAAATCGCGCAGGTCTTTGCCGGCAGCCCGGGCAAAGGCCTGCTCCACCTCGTTCCAGGCGGCATGCACGCCCGTGTAGGAGGCCACCAGGTTTCGGACGCCCGTCCAAAAGGGACCGTCGCCGATCTCCCGCCGCAACATGTGGAAGACCATGGCGGCTTTCTGATAGCCGATCGCGTTGTCCTTCTGATCGACCTTCCGCTTGAACGCCGCGACGGGGTAGTCCTCTTCCGACCTCACGTACACGGCATAGCCTCGCAGCATCATCCGGCGCTGCTCCTTGGCCTGCTCCGGCGTGCCGGTGAGCTCCTCGTAGTAGTAGTTCGCGAGATAGGTGGTGAGGCCTTCGACCCAGTTGCCCTGTGCGGGATCATTGAACACGCTGTTGCCGATCCATGAATGGACGATCTCATGCCCCAGTGCATAGGGCTGGGTGTAGTGCCGCTTGATGACCCCGCTCCCCAACAAGGTGAAAGAGGGCATCCCGAGCCCGCTCGCAAAAAAGTTCTCAACCACAGCAAACTTGGGAAAGGGATAAGGACCGAGCCGGGAGGTATAGACCTCGAGATAGCGGGCCGACGCATCCAAATACTCATTCGCCAATGCCGCATCGTCCGGAAACAGATAGGTCACCAGCTCAATGCCCTTCCAGTCCCGTCGAGTCGTGACGAAGCGGTTGGCAACGAGGGTCAGCGCTTCCGTTCTGGTCGCCACATCCCATTCGGCTGTCACCCCGCCCTGGTCCTCTCGGTGCGACAGCTGTCGGCCATGCGTGACGGCCTCCCAACCCTTCGGCGTCGTGACCGAGACCCGAAACGTAGGCAGGGCGCCGGCCAGGTCCGGATACCAGTGGGTTTCTCCGCTGAGATAGACCCCTTCCGGACCGATATGGCCGGCGGTTTCGCTGGGCGTCACAAACCGGAGATGGCGAGCCTCTTTCGGAGGATCCTTGATCATGCCCTCGTAGGTCCATTCCAGTATAAGAGTGGGCCCTGCCTCGTCGGGGAGCTGCAGGGTCAACCACTGGACCGGTTCGTTCGTCTCGGGGTCCTGTGCCGCTTCCGTCCGAACAACCAACGGTGATGGGCGATCGCCAAGCTGTACCACCTGACGGACGCGAAGCTGGGGATGGAGAGAAAAGGTCAGCGAGCCGGACCCGGCCGCGGATCGGATGAGATCCATGCGATCGGTCGCCATCAGCTCATGGGTCGCCGGCGAGAGGGTCAGGGTCAATTGGTGTGAACGGATGGCCGGCCTGGAGAGATTGACCTCGCCTCCATCGGCACTCGGCGAGCCCACGAGAAGTCCGCTGAGCCCGAGGGCCAGCAGCCGGATGGCGTCCCCGAGCGGGCTCGCCTTACGCCTGAACAAAGAGCGCATCCACAAACTCGCGGGCTCGAAAATCTTGAAGGTCCTCGGGCGATTCCCCTACCCCGATCACTCGAACCGGAAGTTTGAGCTCTTCCGCAATGGCCACGACGATGCCCCCGCGAGCCGTTCCGTCCAGCTTAGTGAGCGCGAGGCCCGTCACACCCGCCGTCTCGCGGAACTGTCGCGCCTGCGCCAGGGCGTTCTGTCCGACCGTCGCATCCAGGACCAGCAGCACTTCGTGGGGCGCGCCCGCGACCTCCCGCTCCAGAATGCGCCGCATTTTTTTTAATTCGTCCATGAGATTGGATTTTGTGTGGAGCCGGCCGGCCGTGTCGATCAGCACCACATCCGCGCCGCGCGCCTTGGCTGCGGCCAACCCGTCAAACACCACGGCGGACGGATCGGCCCCATGCCGATGGTGGATGACGTCCACGCCCAATCGGGCGCCCCAGCGGGCGCCCCAGGTCTGAAGCTGCTCGATTGCTGCGGCGCGGAAGGTGTCGGCCGCCACCAGCAAGGGTTTCAGCCCGGCCTGCTTGACGCGCCAGCCGAGCTTCGCCAGGGTCGTCGTCTTGCCGACCCCGTTCACTCCCACGGCGAGGAGCACGAAGGGGCGCGGCCCGTGCAAAAAGATGTCGGTGAGCGGCCGGGATTGGACCTGATTCAGGACCTCGACGAGCGTGGTCTTCAAGGCCTCGGCCGGCTCAAGGCCGTTCCCCTCTTTCCGCAGCGACGCGGTGACCCGTTCCATGCAGCGAGCCACCGTGCGGGGGCCAAGGTCCGCGGCCAGGAGCGCCGCTTCCAGCTCTTCGATGGCCTCCGGCGATGGTCCTCGCGCCAACAGTCGGTCCAGCGAGCCGCGAACCGCATCGCGCGTCTTCGTCAAACCCTCTGTCAGTCTCTGGAACCAACCCATCTCAAAATTCCGTGACGCGTGACGCGTGATCCGTGACGAGCCGAAGTTGTCGGAATTTGATGATCTGACGATCTGTCGATTGACTGGAGCTTTCCGAGTAGTCAACAGATCAACAGATTCCTAGCCCGGCACTGATCCCTCGTCACCCGCCACCCGTCACGAGTTTGGGCAGCGGCCCTAGCGCCAGAAGAATAGCCCGTTCCTTCTTCTGCATGCGGCGGGCCTCCGGCGCCGATCGCTCATGGTCATAGCCCAGCAAATGCAGCACCCCATGAATCAGCAGCGTGA
>JACRLS010000213.1 GCA_016235225.1 Nitrospirota bacterium
CTTGTCTTCCGGCGCCTTCTGGAACAGGCAGCGGCCACCACGCCGATCACCGAGGCTGCGGTCACCCACGGCTACGACTGGAGCAGGCACCAGCCTCGCGCCTGAGGAGGAGCTAACCGACTACCCACTTTTCTCTATTCCGCGACCAAAACGATTCGCATTTGACGTCAATCTTGATTGTCTGTGGGTGGGTCACGGGAATTCTAGGCGGTTACTATCTGGGCAATAGGTTTCGCAAAAACTGAAACGATCTTCGGATGAATGCCAAAAATTGGAGCTTTGCCTGAAGGGCATGGACCGTCGAGTTTCAGTTTCTGGAGTCGATCGTGACGATGGCTTCGAGTTTGCCGCCCAACCCATCAATCCACCGGACCTGCGCAAAAAACAGCGCAGGCCGGTGATTTCAAACGTTAGGCATATCAATGAAAAAGGAGAAATCGCAATGAAAACTAGCTTTCTGTCCCTGTTGGCTATAGTCGTTTTAATGGTCAGTGGGTGTGCTGGCACTACACCGATCAATAACTTGGCATTGCCGCCGGTAAGTGCAATCGAGGGAAATATCACGCAACTTGATGAAAGTGGATTTGTTAGACAATAAAAAACTAGATCTTTCCATTGGTGAGAAAGTCAAAGTGTATGGCAATTTGCAGGGCGGCCAGGAAAACATATTTGATGGATATGTAATTAAAAAGTCCTCTGGGGAGCAGATCATTGTAAGCAATCCGACTCCTCACTTCGGCTTCATTATTCAGAGTTCTTTTAAGTAATGCCGAACAACGCCATCAACTCATTGGCCCGAAATAGGAGGGCATCATGCGAGGAATAAAAAAGGTGTCAGGAACCTTTGTTCTTGACGGCGGTGCCGGACTGGGCTAATTTCTCGGCCCACGATTATTAAAGGTTCCTAACACCTTTTCAGGCTCATTTTCAGGCTCCTCCAGGATTGATTCGGATTCAGCTCTCCGTACTGCAACTCCTGCTTCCACGCCTTCTTCACCCCCGCTCACGATCACGTAACGAGCATGTCCACAACCAGGTCATGGAGCCGTGGACGGAACTGCCGGATGGCCTGGTTCTCACGCGTGGGGTGTACCCGATTCGAAAGCAGCACGACCTCCAGCTCACGTTCCGGATCAACCCAGAGGGACGTCCCGGTGAAACCGAGATGGCCGAACGATTGGGGAGAAAACTTCGTCCCCGACGACGACGGCGCCGACGGGGTATCCCAGCCCAGAGCCCAACTGCTCCCGGGAATCTGCTCCTGTCTTGTGACAAAGCGTCGCACCCATTCGACCGGTAGGGGGCTGGGACGCCCGTGATACGCATCGAGCCAGGTCCCGGACAGGGCCGCCACGGCCCGTGCCGTCCCAACCAAGCCGCTGTGCCCGGCGATGCCTCCCAGGGCATAGGCATTTTCGTCGTGGACTTCCCCTCGCAGCATCCGCCCACGCCAGGGATCCTGCTCCGTCGGCGCCACGCGCGTCTTCTGTATGTCGCCCCATGGAAGCCGACCGTCCTTCTGGAAATAGAACAGGGGCTCTGCGCTGATTTTCTGATAAATCCGGGCACGACAATGGGCCGCGGCAGGGGCACCGGTGACCCGTTCAACCGTCAATCCGAGGAGGATGAATCCGAGATCGCTGTAGACGCTCTTGGCCCCCGGCTTTGTCTCTAGCGCTTCGCGACCGATTTCGGCCAGCACAAAATCCTTGGCTGCCTCGCTGCCGAGAAAGCCTGGCTCGGCCCGGTCCCGCTCGCCGATCCGCTGATAGAAGGGACGCCACCAGGGCAATCCCGAACTGTGCGTCAACAGATGAAACACCGTGACGTCGCCGACAGCCGTCCCCCGCAACTCACCCAGATGCGAGGCAACTGGATCGTCCAAACGGAGCTTGCCCTCGGCCATCAGATCGAGCACCGCCGTGACGGTGGCAAGCGGCTTCGTCAGGGAGGCGAGATCATAGATGGTGTCCGGCTGCGCGGGCTCTCGTTGAGGAATGAGAGAGGTCTGCCCGTAGGCTTGATGGTGGACGATAGTCCCGTTGACCCGGACGAGCAGGACGGCGCCGGGAAACACGTGGGCGTCGACCGCAGCCTGCATGGCCTTGTCGACTGAATCGGAATGTCCCATCGGCGGCGGCGATCGGAAGGGTCTGGTCAGACCGGAGAGAAGGAATAGCGCGATCTATCCATTGCCCTGTCGGACGGCATTCAGCGTGGGATTCTCCGCATGATTCCCGCCCACGTCTGCCGATTCGATCTCCACCATGCGCTGGAAGCTCTGGAGGGTGGCGCGCATGCGCTCGACAGCCATGAGGCGTTGTTTGCGCAAATCGGAGAGTTCCCGCTGGATGGCCGTCAATTCACCCTGCGCCTCGCGTAGCGCCTCCGCCGCCTTGAGCTCCGCTTCCCGCCGGATCAAGTTGGCATCCCGCTGGGCAGACTGCTTGAGCTCATCCGCCAAGGTCTGGGTGGACAACAGCGTGCGAGTGAGCGCTGTCTCCGATATGCTCAACTCCGTCATGTCGGCTTCCAGCTTGGCCAGCCGATCCCGCAGCCCCGCATTCTCTCGACCCAGCTCCTCCATCGCTTGCGCCACATTCTCCAGAAACCGGTCCACTTCCGACCGATCATAGCCCCGCCATCCGGTTTTGAAGACCATCTGTTGAATGTCGAGCGGTGAGAGTTTCATGGTGACCCCCTCGTCCCTTCTCTCGTCAGCGCAGTTGCGCTGCCATCTGGAATAACGTTTGGACCAAGGCGTACTGCAGAAACAGGATGATCAGAATGACGATGATGGGCGACAAGTCCAGCCCCATCCCGAAGCCGACCTTTCGACGGATCGGCGCCAGCACCGGCTCCGTGACCCGGTCCAGAAACTGGACGATCGGATTCCACGGATCCGGATTGACCCAGGATATGAGCGCCCTCGCGATCACCACCCACAAGTACAGGCTGAGCGCCCAATCAATCACGTGCGCCACCCCTTGCAATACATTGCCGAAGACAAACATCAGTGACCCAGCTCCTCCGAACGTTTGGTCGCCGCCTCCACAGCGGCGATCAGGGCGTTCCGGACTCCACCCTGTTCCAATTGGTGCAATCCCGCGATGGTCGTGCCGCCCGGAGACGCCACGCGGTCCTTCAACCTGGCCGGATGCTCTCCCGTCTCCAGCAACATCCGGGCAGCCCCTAACACCGTTTGCACGGCCAGTTGCTCTGCGATCGGACGTGGCAGTCCCATTTTGACGCCCCCGTCGGCCAGGGCCTCGATCGCCACGCAGACGTAGGCCGGACCGCTCCCGCTCAGGCCCGTGACCGCATTCATCTGCGATTCATCGACCGCGACCGCGCGACCGACCGACTCGAGCAGCCTCGTCGCCAGACGCCCTTCGGCTTGCGTGACGCCGGGACCCAATGTGAACGCCGACATGCCCGCCCCGACCAGAGCCGGCGCATTCGGCATGACGCGGACGATGCGCGCGCCGTCCGGCAATCCGGCCGCAATCCGCTGAATGGGCACTCCCGCAGCGATGGAGATCACCAACTGATCGCGCCAGGCCGCCATCACATCCACGAGGACCACGGCCAAGACTTGTGGCTTGACGGCCAGGATGATGACCTGGCCCCAGGCGACCGCCTCCCGATTCTCAGAGGCCGTGCGAATCCCGAAGCGCTCTTTCATCAGCCTCAACCGGCTCTGGCTGACGTCCGTCGCCGTCACCTCGCCTGGCTCGCACAACCCGGCGGTCAGCAGGCCGCCGATCAAGGCCTCCGCCATCTGGCCGGCGCCGATGAAGGCCAGTCTGGTCTTGAGGGATCCGTTAGACATCGCGCGCCCCGAAAATGGCCGTTCCAACCCGCACGAAGGTGGCCCCTTCCTCTACCGCAACTTCGAAATCGTTCGACATACCCATCGAGAGTTCATCCATGCGCACCCGCGTGAGGCCCATCTCATCATACGACTGCGCCCGTTCACGGACCTCACGAAAGTAGGGCCTGGCCTGTTCCGTGTCGGTCGTCGGGGGCGGGATCGTCATGAGTCCACGGACACTGAGATGCGTCATTCGGTCCAACTCGCGAAGAGCCGGGCGCACCTCCTCCGGAGAGAATCCGGCCTTTGACGCCTCTCCACCGATGTTCAATTCCACCAACACCGCCTGCTCAATGCCGACCGCCTCAGCCCGTCGATTGAGCTCCTGGGCCAGTTCCACGCTATCCAGCGAATGGATCAACTGAAAGATCCCGACGATCGACTTCGCCTTACGCCGCTGCACCTGGCCGAGGAAATGCCACTCCAGATCCGCCCGCGGGCCGATCGCAGCCATCTTGCCGACGGCCTCCTGGAACCGGTTCTCACCGACCACGCGCACACCGGCCGAGAGCGCCGCCTGAACCTTGTCGGCAGCCACGCCTTTGGTCGCCGCCACCAGGCGGATCTGCGCGGGGTCCCGCCCCGATCGGCGAGCGGCTCGCTCGATTCGTGCAAGGATATCCCTCGCGTGTTGCACGACAAGGGCATGGCCGATCTCCGCTGACACGCCAAGATATCCGGACTTGCGCCGCTCCCGGCGACATTGTACCGGAAGCAGCGGTCGTTGTCAGGCCGTCGAGTCGTGCACACGAGTCGTGGAACGTGAGAAGTAAACCGTGACGCGAAGGGGAGGAATTGACCAATGACGCTCGTCTCCCGTTTCATGCCTCACTCGTCGATCAGCATGATCCCATGGACCATGGTATCGACCACCCGGCCGTCACGCCGGTACGAATAGAAGAGATCGGCGCGGCAGGCGGTACAGGGTTCCACCACGGCGATCTTCCCCTGCTCCACCCCGGCCTCCAAGGCCTGCATGCGCACCAGCGCGCGCAAATCCAGCCGCCCCTTGCCCGCCCCCTGCATGACCACGACCGACTGCCACTCCTGATGCCGTTCGCGCAGAGGCTTCAGGACCGGCTCATCCACCTCATAACAGCACGGGCCAATTGCCGGCCCGATGGCCAAGGTGAGCTCGGTCGCGCCGGACCCGAACCGCGCAGCCATTTGACGAAGAACGTGGAGGACGATCCCTCCGACGGCGCCGCGCCAGCCGGCGTGGACGGCGGCAACGACGTGGTGGACTGGGTCATGAATGAGGACGGGCACACAGTCAGCCGTACGAATTGTGAGGAGTACGCCTGGCTGGTTCGTAACCAGCGAATCCCACCCGCCGGAAAAGACTTCACGTCCGGAGACCGGCCGGTCCAGGACCAGGGTGTCTGTGCCGTGAACTTGATCGACGGCAACGACCAGTCTGGGACGCGGATGGTCATGCTCGTCCAATCCCAATCGGCCGGCCTTGGTCGAGGCGGAGGCCGGCCCGTGGCGGGTGCCGAAGAAATGCCAGGCACCGGCTTGCGCATCCGCAAAGGCCGGTGCGGTCATGAGTCGAGCGGCCATAAACGATTCGACGCAGTCGGACACTCACTCGGCGTTCATCTGCACAAATCGCAAGAGCCCCTCACTGTCTGCCACGAGGCCCAGGCGTTCCTGCCCGTCGCGTTTCGCATTGAGCCGCCGAAGAAACGTGGGACGGTCCAAATCCTTGCCGGGCACGTCCAGCGTCGACGCAACCGGATTCGATGCGCTGGAGACGGTGCCGGCCCCGACCGTCGCCAGGGCTGGTTGCGGCGCCCGGACCGGCGCGAGCGAGGGTTTCAGCGAGGACATCGGCTTGGCCGGCGCCTCCTCTTTCTTGGACGCCTCGAACCCGGTTGCCACGACGGTCACCAGGAGTTCGTCGCCCAAATCCGGATTGATGACCTGGCCCACGATGATATTGGCTTGCGAGTCGGCCGCTTCCTGTACGATGGAGGCCACTTCGTTCACCTCATGCAGGGAGAGGCTCGGGCCACCGGTAATGTTCAAGAGCACGCCCCGCGCGCCTTCGACACTGCCGTCTTCCAGGAGCGGGCTGGAGATCGCGTGCAACGCGGCATCTTTGGCCCGATCCGTTCCCCGGCCAATCCCGAGTCCCATCACGGCCCGGCCGGTGTAAGCCATGACGGTCCGCACGTCCGCGAAATCCACGTTCACATGGCCGGTCGTCGTGATGATGTCCGCGATCCCCTGAATCGCCTGCCTGAGAATATCGTCCGCGACGCGGAACGCCTCCAGCAACGTCGTCCCCTTGTCGACGGAATTGATCAGCTTCTGGTTCGGGATGACCACGAGGGTATCGACGTGCTTGCGCAGTTCTTCGATCCCCTCGACCGCGTGCGACATGCGGCGGCGGCCTTCGTATTCGAAGGGCTTGCTGACCACACCGACGGTCAGACTCCCCATCTCCCGCGCCACGCTCGCCACGACGGGCGCCGCGCCAGTGCCGGTGCCGCCCCCCATCCCGGCCGTGACGAACACCATTTCGGCTCCGTCCAGCGCGTCGCGGATGCCGTCGAGGCTCTCCATCGCCGCCTCGCGCCCCACTTCGGGTTTCGCCCCCGCGCCCAATCCCCTGGTGCGGTTCGGTCCCAATTGGATCTTGTACGGAGCCTGCGACCGACCCAGCGCCTGGACGTCCGTATTCGCGGCGACGTACTGCACACGGCTGAGTCCGGACGTGATCATCGTGTTGACGGCGTTACAGCCTGCGCCGCCCACGCCGATCACCTTGATCCGAACCGGCATGATCTCTTCGTCCATGAATGAAAACATCAGCATCCTCCTCTCGCGTGATGGTCGCGGCCACCTGCCGCCGAATTCTTAAAAAAAGTCCTGCACCCACCGCCTGGTCTTGTCGAAGGCCCGCCGAATTCCCTTGCTGTTGCTCATCCCGGCCAGCTCCAGGTCGTGCGTCCGCCGATGGGGGTGTAGGATCAAGCCGACGGCCGTGGCATACATCGGGTGTTCTACCTTATCGTGTAAACCACCTAGATCATGCGGAATGCCGCGCCGGACGGGCAGATCCAGCACCCGCTCGGCCAAATCCACCAATCCTTCCAGCATCGATGTCCCCCCGGTCACCACGACTCCTGCAGCAAGCATGCCATCGTAGCCGCTTCGCGTGATCTCCCTGCGCACGAGATCGAAGATCTCCTCGACACGCGGCTCCAGGATATGGGCCATGAATTTCCGCGACACAGTGCGCGCGGCTCGATCGCCGACGCCCGGCGCCTCGATCATGTCGTCATCCATCGCCATCTCCACCATCGCCACGCCGTGGCGGACTTTCAAACGCTCAGCCTCGTTTTGCGGCGTGCGCAGCCCGATGGCCAGATCCGTGCTCAAGTGCTGGCCGCCGATCGGGAGCATCGCGGTGTGACGGATGCTGCCGTCGGCAAAGATCGCCAGGTCCGTGGTGCCCCCTCCGATGTCCAGCAAGGCCACGCCCTGCTCGCGCTCCTCCGGACTCAGGACCGCTTCACTGGAGGCCAGCGGTTGCAGCACCAGATCGATCACATCGAGACCGGCCTTGTTGACGCACTTGGTGATGTTCTGCGCCGCGGTGAGCGCTCCGGTGATGATGTGCACGTCGACTTCCAGCCGCGCCCCGGACATGCCGATAGGCTGCTGAATGCCGTCCTGCTCATCCACCATGAACTCCCGCGGCAGGACGTGCAGGATGCGACGATCGGCAGGCACCACCGCTGCCGCACGCGCCGATTCGATCGCGCGCTCCACGTCGCTGCGCTCCACCTCCTGCTTCTTCAGCGCGATCACGCCGCGGAAATTCTCCCCTGCAATATGGCTGCCGGCGATCCCGGCATAGACCGAGTAGATGTCGGTCCCCGCCATCAGCGCGGCCGTGTCCACCGCCTCTTTGATCGCGTCCACGGTGCTGTCGATGTTGACGACGGCGCCGCGACGAAGACCCCGCGATGGGCTGGTGCCGACGCCGATGATTTCCACCTGGCCGTCGTCCTTGAGATCCGCCACGATCGCGCAGATTTTGGTCGTGCCGATGTCCAGCCCTACGACGATCTGCTCACGCTTCGCCACCCGTCGTTACCCCCTTTCCCGCAAAATCACTTTGCCCGGATACCGGAGATCGACATCCGTGGAAGACCGGCCCGCCGTCCCCACGCCCGTCCCGCGCATCGCCTGTCGGAGTTGGGTAAATCGTCCCCATTGCTCCTCCTGGGCGGTGGGCCCGAACTCCACACGCACGCCCTCGACCGTCGCGACCACGTGGTCCGGATCCTCGAGCTGCAGATGCGGCCTTCCGCTGAACTCTCCGGCCAACAGTCCGGCCAGACGCGTTCCCAACCGTGCTACCCGCTGCGCCTCCACCTCACCGCGTAGCAGTCGCTGGCCGTCAAGACCGGTGAGGACCGGAAACGTCGGGAGGGCGTCTTCAGAGAGGGAGCCCAGCACCACCCCTTCGTCATCCACCAGCCAGCGCTTGGTTCCCGTCCACACTACGGCCGCCACCCGCCGCTCCGTGACGATGATCGCCAAGGTGTGAAGCGGCTTCCGCTCGACCACAGCCTGCTTGATCCAGGGATGCGCCTCCAATCGACTCGCCAAGAACGACGTGCTCACCGTCAAGAGGGTCGCACCCGGCTTGAGCGAGAGGCGCTCCACCAACTCCTGTTTCGTGGTCTGCTGATTCCCGTCGACGGTGATCTCGCGGATCACCAACCACTGATCCAGATGCGTCTTCACCTCCCAGGCCAGCAACGCCAACATCCCGACGCCCAGAAGGACAAACAGGATACGCACGATCTTAGCTCGACCCGGACGAATGGGCGTCCGGCCGCGAGGGCGCGAGCTCGGCCGGGGCGTGCGGCGCCGCACGTTCGCGCGGGGCGTCCCTCGTTGGAGCAGCCATCCCTGCCTCGTTACGCGCATGAGAAAGCTCCGGCCCTGCGTTCAGCGATCACGATGAGCCTTCCGCATCCGGGAGAGCGCCGACTCCAAAATCCGCTCCACCAGCGTGTCATAATCCAACCCCGCCTGCTTCGCCGCCATCGGCAGCAAACTCGTTTCCGTCATGCCGGGAATCGTATTGATCTCCAGCACATAGGGCTTCCCCCTCGGCGTCACGCGAATGTCCACCCGGGCCGCGCCCTCACACCCCAGGACCTCAAAGGCTTGCGCCCCCAGGGCTTGCAACTGTCTGGTCAGCGCGGCCGGCATCGGCGCCGGACAGAGGTACTTGGTCCGCCCTTTCTGATACTTAGCGTCGAAATCGTAGAAGCCCTCCGTGACGACAATCTCCACCAGCGGGAGCGCCATCGGACCCTTCCGGCCTTGCAGGACCGACACGGTCACCTCGCGTCCCGGAATGAATGATTCGGCAACGGCTTCCCGGCCGAACGGCTGGGCGCGGCGGAGGGCCGTCGCCCACTCGGAGGGCCGGCGCACGATCGTCACCCCGATGGTCGAGCCCTGGTCCACTGGCTTCACCACGAGCGGACACCGCACCCCTTTGGGCATCCGGCTGTTCGATCGGGCTTGCGCCGTCTGCACCACGGCACCGGCCGGCACGGGAATCCCGTGATAGGCCAATAGCGCTTTGGTCGTCGATTTGTTCATGGCCATCGCACTGGCCGCCACCCCCGAGCCGGTATAGGGCACGCCGATCGATTCCAGCAGCCCTTGGATCGTGCCATCCTCGCCGCCGGGCCCGTGCAACGACAGGAAGGCGATCTGCACGCGATGCACGCGGAGCTGATCACAGACC
>JACRLS010000214.1 GCA_016235225.1 Nitrospirota bacterium
ATGCGCGGCTGGGAATTCAAACTGCCCCGTTCATTGCCCTGATTCTGGCCACCGGTCTGACCTGGGCCGGTGCGCAAGTGTGGCGAATCGCCATGAGTCCAGGACCCTGGCTGGACGGGGAGTGGCGGCGGGCGAGCAGTTGGAAATGGCAAGTCGGAGGCTGACCATGCCTCCGGTGCATCGACTAAGGAGGGGCCAGTGATTGCTGCATCGGCGAGTACTCCCACCTTCCTCTCGGCCCTGAAGGGGCTGGGCCGCCGCCGTGAGTTGATCTGGTACCTCACCGTCGATGCGCTGCGGAAGCAGTTCTCCGGATCGGTCCTGGGACTGTGGTGGGTCCTTATCAAGCCGCTCTTTCTCGTGGGCCTCTATGCCTTCATCTTTACCGTCGTATTCCACCCGGCCCAAGGGGCTGCCCAGGGACAGGCCTATTGGATTGTGTTGCTCACCGGGCTGGCGCCGTGGCTCCTGCTGGCCGAGCCGCTCACGGCGGCGTCGGGGGCCATCGCCGCGAACGCGCCGCTGCTGAACAAAGTCGTGTTCCCGACGGAAGTCTTTCCGGTCTGCCGCGTGCTGAGCGCCGCCACGTCCGGTCTCGCAGTGCTGGCCGTGCTGATGATGGTGCTGACATGGAAGGGCGCCCTCGGTGTCTGGGCCTGGGCCATGCCGGTGGCGGTCCTCGTGCAGGTGATCTATGTGATGGGGCTGGCCTGGGGCCTGGCCGCGGTCTGTGTGACCGTGCCGGACTTCCGGCAGGCCCTGCCGTTCGTCCTGAATATCTGGATGTTCGCAAGCCCGGTCGTCTACATGCCGGCGATGGTTCCTGAAGGGTGGTCCTGGCTGGGACAGATCAATCCCATGTGGGCCGTCATCGGGCTCTATCGCAGTCTGTTGCTGGAGAACGCGCCTCCCGTTTTTGGGCAGGTCGCCGTGCTGTCGGTCTGGGCGGTCGTGAGTTTCGTGGGCGGCTATCTGGTGTTTCTGAAGAGGCGCGCGATGTTCGCGGATCTGGTGTGATGACAGCCATCCGACTTCAAGAGGCCAGGAAGGTCTATCGCTATTACCCGTCCCGGGGCCACCGGCTGCGGGAATGGCTGTCCTTCGGGTTGCGGAGCTACGCCACCGACGTGGCGGCGCTACGCGACGTCTCGTTCGCGATCAAGGCCGGTGAATCGGTCGGAGTGATCGGGCGGAACGGCGCGGGGAAAAGCACGCTGTTGCGCGTGCTCGCCGGGATTTCTCCGCTGACATCCGGGATCCGGGAGGTGCAGGGATCGGTCTCGGCGATGATTGAACTGGGCGCGCAATTCCACCCGGACTATACCGGGCGGGAGAACGTGGCGATCAGCGGGATCATGCTCGGACTCTCCCGGCGGGAAATGGAAGAACGCCTGCCGGCCGCGCTCGAGTTTGCGGAGCTCGGCGACCAGATAGATCACCCGCTTCGAACCTATTCAAACGGCATGCAAGCCCGACTGGCCTTTGCCGCCTCCACCATGATCCGGCCGGATGTGCTCCTGGTGGATGAGGTGTTGGCGGTCGGCGATCAGTACTTCGTAGGCAAGTGCGTCCGCTACATTCAACAGTATCAGCGAACGGGGCGGACGATGGTGCTGGTCTCCCACGATCTGACGTTGATCCATGCCCTCTGCCGGCGGGTCATGTGGTTGGATCAGGGACGCATCGTGGCTGATGGGGCGCCGACCCAGGTCTGCTCGGCCTACCGGCGATCGGTCCAGGAGGAAGAGAACGAAAAGGCCAAGGTCCGCAGTCGGATGGCCGGATCCAGCGGCCCGTCGCCTGAGGAGTTGGGCCCCGCGGGGCAGATCACCATCACTGACGTCGCCCTGCTGGGCGGATGGGAAGAGGCGCGCGCCTGTTTCATGGGCGGGGACACGCTCACGATCCGCGTCGCGTACCGCTCACGGATTCGATATCCCAATCCAAACATCTCGATCACGATCGAGCGTAGCGACGGCGTGATAATGACGGCCCACTCGACCAAAGATGCCGAGTTGGATACCGGGGTGCTGGAGCCGGGCGAGGGTGCGTTTGAGGTGGTGTACAGCCCCTTGATGCTCGGACCAGGGGTGTATCGAATCCATGTGGCGATCACGCTCGATGACCTGCTCGCCTACAACGATACGAACTTCGACCGGATCGAGGGCGCCAGGGAATTCCAGGTGATGGCGGCGGGGCGGCCCTATCCGGTCGCCATCGAACATCCGGTCGTCTGGAAGCGGGGGCCGCCACGACTGCGGTCCGGTCACGCTATCCGGGCGCCGACGTCATCGGCGTGGTGCGGGAAGCGGATCTCCGTCGCGCGGCCTGCAGCGGCCAGTTCGTGCGCCTTATCGGGCGACCGGACGTCGTGAAGCAGTGGGTCCCCTGGGAGTTGACGGAGGAGCGGTGTCAGCTCTGCGTGATCCCGTTCGAAAGCCGGCTCGGCGTGTATTACTGGCAATTCCGGCGCATGCCGCTGCAGCTGGGGATTCCCCATATCGCCTCCTTCAACCGCTGCGGAGTGCTCCGCTTCAGCCAACCGGTGACCTGGGTACTCTACACCCTGTTTGCCTGCGTGGCCCTGCGCAGCGTGCATGCTCCGGTGATGAAAATCTGGGGCTACGTCAGACGGTGGATGGATGTCGCCCTCCTCTTTGTTCTGGCCGGACTGGCGCTCGTGGTGAGAGGTCTCCATGTGGTGTGGCCTCGAAAAATGGCTTCGGGCAGTCACTCCACGGCGGCGACGCCGGAGCGGGTCGTGCTCTTCATTCCCAGTCTAGGCGTCGGCGGAGCGCAACGACAACTCCTGACCTTTCTCACGCATCTCGACCGCACCAGATGGACGCCGGAACTGGTGACCCTCAACATGCCGGACAAGTTTTTTGAAGAGCCGGTGCGGGCCCTGGGCGTGCCGGTCACCTACCTCAACCCTGCCCAGGACTTCTGGCTCTGCGGCCTAGTCTGGCGATTGGTGCAGCACCTCAGATCGCACTCCGTGTCCATCATTCATGCCGGGCTGCACTATGCGGCCATGCTGGGCGCCGTCGCCGGCGCGCTGGCCGGCACGCCGGTGATTATCGGGTCCTTCCGGAGTGAGCGGCCCGGACGGTTTCCCTGGTTTTACCCGAAGTGGCAGCGCGGCATTGATATCCTGACCGCCCCACTCCAGACGGCCCTGATCGCCAATTCGGACGCCGTCCGGCTCGAGCATCGGCAGTGGTCATGGGCGGCCGACTCCAAGCTCGTCACGATCTACAACGGCATCGACCCGATTCCTGAACAGACTCAGGAGCAGCAGCGGGCCTTGGGGGCAGAGTTGGACCTCCCCTATGAAGTCTCCCTGGTCGGCATTGTCGGCCGATTGTCCCTGGAAAAGGACCACCGGACCTTTCTTGACGCGGCTCGGTTCGTGCTCAATCGCCGGCCCGACACGCAGTTCCTGATCGTGGGTGAGGGACCGCTCAGACGTCAGGTCGAAGCCGATATCCAACGCTGGGGCCTCACCGGTGCGGTCAAGATCCTGGGCGAGCGCAAGGATGCCATGGCGTTGATTCGACTGCTCGATGTCCTGGTCCTCACCTCACGCAGTGAAGGCTTTCCCAATGTGCTCCTGGAGGCGGCTGCGGGAGGGACCGCCGTCGTGACGACCGCTGCCGGCGGCGCGGCGGAGGTCGTCGAAGATGGGCGCACGGGGTTTGTCGTTCCCTGCCGCAACTCCTGGGCGGTCGGAGAGCGGGTGCTGCAGCTTCTGATGAAGCCGGACATGCGCTCGAGATTTGCCGAGGCGGCCCAGCGTCGTGCGGCCACGGTGTTTGCGGCAGACGAGGCGGCTGACGCCATAGAGGCCTGTTACCGAGAGGGCCTCGACCGGGATCGGCGCATGTCGATCGCCTCGCGCGCGGTGCGAACCTGCCTGATCTCGCCACATGTATCCGGGGTGCTCCGGGGAATCGCTTCTCGGTGACGGTGGTTACCGGCGACGGGACGCGGACCGGCCGTGAACGTTTTGCCGGGCTGGCCGTGACCTACACATCGCTCTTCGGTCAATCGAACTCGGCTCCAACGTCTGCGCCGAGGGCTGCGAGGTCTGCTGGGGACGCGCCCGATCGCTCTGAGAATCCGGGCTTGCGGAGCCGTACGGCCAGAAGCTTGCCGGCGGCGATTGCCGCCCCGCTTCGGTGGCTGGTCCAGCGGGGACGGGAGGTGAGGGACATCGCGGCTTGGATTAAATTGCTCGGCACCGTCGATGCCGACCTCTACGTGATGCGGTGCGCCTCTCCTCAGGTCGCGTACGTCCGCCTGGCCGCCACGTTGCTTCGCCGGAAGCTCGTGTACCTCGCCGCGCACGATCAGGATGTCAATGGCGGCTATGTCGCGCAGCAGGGAGTCTGGGGCCGCCGATTCGACTGGGGGCTGCGGCGTGCCGATGCGATCGTCTGCCAGCATGGAGAGCAGATCATGCAGGTGCGGCGTCGGTACGGTCGCGGGGCCGAGCTCATCCGGTCCTTCTGCCCGGTCGAGGCGGTATATGGGCGGGCCATGCCCCGCACGTTTATTCTCTGGATGGCGCGGCTGGATGACTGGAAGCAGCCGTCCCTGTTCGTCGACCTCGCGGAGCGGTTTCCCCATGAGATGTTCCTCATGGTGGGACCTCCGAGCGACACGAATCCCAACGCGTTGGCCGAACTGGGCGGTCGCATGGGGGCGCTCCCGAACTTTCGCTTTGAACCCGGCGTGCCATTCGAAGAGACCTCCGCCTTGTTTGCGCAGGCAAAGTTGTTCGTCAACACGTCACGGGGCGAAGGATTTCCCAATACGTTCCTTCAGGCTGCGGCCTGTGGGACGCCGATCGTCTCCTGGTCCGTCAATCCCGACGGCATCCTCACCCGCTACCAGATGGGCATCTGCGCGAACGGGGATCAGGCGACATTCGAGCAAGCCTTGCGCGATCTGTGTGGCGACGTGGAGTTCAGGGTCCGGATGGGAGAGAACGGCCGGAAGTATGTGGCGCGGCAGCACGCGGCCGGGCCGATCGGGGCGCAGTACGCCGATCTGCTCCTGGGCCTTGTGGGACGTCGTCCCGTGGCTCAGGCGGAGGGCGAAGCCCGATCGTGGCCGAGCCGGTGCTGGAACGGAAATCAGCCGGCGCGCGCCGGTGAGCAACAGGGCGTCATGAAGGACTCATTGCTGCGACATCTGGCCTGCCCCGACTGCAAGGGGGCCTTGCTGCTCACGGCCGAGCGGCGTGAGGGCGAGGAGGTGGCGGAGGGCCGGCTCCATTGCCGGGGCTGCACGCACACGTATCCGATCACGCGGGGCGTTCCGCGATTCGTCCCAACGGATGCCTACGTGGGGAATTTCTCGTTCCAATGGCAGGTCCATCGCACGACCCAGGTGGATTCGTTGGCCGGGCATTCGGAATCTCGACAGGCCTTCGGGATGAAGACCGGCTTCTCCGCCTGCGAACTCAACGGGCGGCTGGTGCTGGATGTCGGATGTGGGACGGGGCGCTATACCGAAGTGGCGGCAGGCCTCGGCGCCGAGGTGATCGGACTCGATCTGTCGTACGCGATCGACGCTGCTTATGCCAACATGGGCCGACGGCCGGGCGTTCACTTTGTGCAGGCCGACATTTTTAAGATGCCGTTCCGTGAGGCGACGTTCGATGCCGCCTACAGCATCGGAGTGCTCCATCACACCCCGAGTACGCGCGAAGCGTTTTCGAAGATGCCGCCGCTGGTGAAACCCAATGGGCTGACGGCGATCTGGGTCTACAAGTGGGGTGGCGACTATTCGCGCGATCTGGATCGGCTTCGTCCCCTCACGACCAGACTGCCGAAGCTCTTGCTCTATGCTCTCTGCTGGGTTGCGGTGCCGGTCGTGCACGCCATGGACCTGGTGCCGGTTCTCCGTCGACTGTCGCATCGGATTCCGACCAGCATTCAAGGGCGGGGACTGGCGTGGGATGTGCTCGACACATTCGACTTGTACGGGCCGCGCTATCAGTGGAAGCACCATGAGCCTGAAGTCCGCGCCTGGTTCGAAGAAGCAGGGTTGGGCGAGGTGACGGAACTCTCGTTTCCCGTGTCGTTTCGCGGCCGCAAACCGATGAAACAGGTTAAGGCTCAGGTTGAGGTTCAGAAACCCTCAACCTTAACCTCAGCCTTAATCTAGTAGTTGTTGCTATGTGTGGCATTGCCGGACAGGTGCATGTCGATGAGCGACCGGTGGATCGCCGGATGCTCGAGGCGATGGGCCGTCGCCTGCGCCATCGCGGGCCGGATGACGGGGGGATTTATGCCGAAGGGCCCGTCGGGCTGGTGCATCAGCGGCTGAGCATCCTGGATCTCAGCCCTGCGGGCCATCAGCCCATGACCAATGAAGACCAGAGCATCTGGATCGTCTTCAACGGCGAAATCTATAACTTTGAAGAGTTGCGCCAGGAGCTCGCAGAACGTCATGTGTTCCGGTCGCGGACCGACACGGAAGTCATTCTGCACCTGTACGAAGAATATGGCCTCAACTGCCTGTCGAAACTGCGAGGGATGTTTGCCTTCGCCTTGTGGGATGCCCGACGTCGGCGCCTCATCTTGGCCAGGGATCGTGTGGGGAAGAAGCCGCTGTTCTACTCGGTCAATGAGCAGGGGGTGTCCTTTGCCTCCGAGATCAAGGCCCTCTTGGTGGATGGCCGTTCCCGGGAGATCGACCCGCTGGCGATCCACCACTATCTGACGTTTCAGTACATCCCGGCGCCCAGGACGGTCTTCGGGGATATCAAGAAACTGAAGCCGGGGCATCTGCTGGTGTATGCGGACGGCAAAGCCACGGAGAGCGCCTACTGGACGCTGCACTATGAGCCCAAACCCCGCCAGAATGAGGTGGAGTGCCTGGAGGAATTCCGTGGACTGCTGGAGGAATCGGTCCGGCTGCGCATGATCAGCGACGTGCCTTTGGGGGCCTTCTTGAGCGGCGGGGTGGATTCCAGCACCGTGGTTGCGATCATGAGCCGCCTCTCATCAAAACCGGTCCGGACCTTCTCCATCGGTTTCAAGGAAGCAGCCTATAACGAACTGGACTATGCGCGTCAGGTGGCCACCCGTTTTCACACGGAGCATCATGAGTTCATCGTCGAACCCGATGCCGTCGATATCCTCTCCACGCTCGTGCGGGTCTACGATGAACCCTTTGCCGACTCGTCGGCGATTCCGACCTATTACGTGTCGCAACTGAGCCGACAATTCGTGACCGTGGCGCTCAATGGTGATGGGGGCGATGAGCTGCTGGCCGGCTATGGGCGGTACCGCTTGGCGCCGACCGATCGGCTCGGCGACCGGTGGCTGTCCGGTCCGTTGCGCAGTACGATCGGCGATCTGGCCTCCTCCCTGCCGGCCGGACTCGGCCGCGTCAGGAACCGGATCGAGCGGGTGCTCGCGCCGTTCAGTCGAACCTATCTGGCCCGCATCTGCTACTTCTCTCCCGCCGAAAAGCAGGCGATGTACGCACCCGAGTTCGGCGCCCAGGTGCAGTCCGAGGATTCCTACGATCTCTTACTCAGATGGTTCGAGGCCGCGCAGGCCTCCGATCTGCTCGACCGGCTCCTGAGCGTGGATAGCGGCACCTATCTTCCCGACGACCTCCTCGTCAAGGTCGACCGCGCCACGATGGCCCATTCATTGGAGGGGCGCTCGCCGTTGCTGGATCACCGTCTGATGGAGTTTTCCGCCACGCTGCCGGTGGAACTGAAGGTCAAGAACGGGATCTCGAAATATCTCATGAAGCGGGCGATGCGGGGCTTGCTCCCGGATGACGTGCTGGATCGGCCCAAGATGGGTTTCGGTGTGCCGGTCGACGAATGGTTCCGTGGCGAGTGCCGGGACTACCTCAGGGATATCCTGCTTTCGCCGCAGGCCCTGGGGCGGGGCTACTTCAAGCCTGAAGCGGTGAGAACGGTCGTCGAGGCCCATCAGCGACAGGAGGGGAATTACGGTTACCGGCTCTACGCGCTGCTGATGCTGGAGCTCTGGCACCGGGAATATCACGACGCCGCGTGGTCGTAATGCGGGGCGGAAGTGCCCGTCATGATTGAGGAATTCAGAGGAGTGAATCGAGGATAGCCTGCTATCCTTAGAGGTGAAGGAACACCACGAATGGGACACA
>JACRLS010000215.1:0-5350 GCA_016235225.1 Nitrospirota bacterium
CTTGAGGTCGTAGAGATTCACCACCATGCCGGTCTGCGGGTCCACCGCGCCCACCACGGTCACTTCCAACATGTAGTTATGCCCATGCTCTTGGGCCGAGGCGCCGAACAGCTCGCGATTGCGCGCCGCATCCCAGTCATCGCGCCAGTAGCGATGCGCGGCCGAAAACTCGATCCGCTTGGTGAGTCGAACCTCACGCACGGCTGCTCTCCAGAAAGAAAAAAGGCCGGGGCTGTGCCGATCACAGCTCCCGGCCCGAATCTGACAGGGACATTAGGCGCTGAAGGAGCTGCCGCAGCCGCACGTCGTTTTCGCCTGGGGGTTCTTAATCGCGAAACCGGACCCTTGGAGACTGTCCACGTAATCCACTTCCGTTCCCTGCAGCAACGGCGCGCTTTGGGGATCCATGATGACCTTCACAACGCCCTTCTCGATGACGGTGTCGTCATCCCCGATCTTGCTCTCGAAGGCCATGCCATACTGATACCCATGACAGCCCCCGCCTCGGACATAGATCCGGAGACCGACGCTGTCCTGCTCCTCCGCCATTAATTCTTGTATCTTCTTCTCCGCACCTGCAGTAATCGTGACCATGGGAACCTCCTCTATATCTGCTATATCTGCCGGCTTCGTGAACCGCAGACGGTTATGTCACCACTATAAGTCTCGATTCAAGGGGGGTCAAGGCCTGGAGTCTAATGGCCTGGAGTCTAATGGTCCCTGGTCGCTCAGGTCAGCCAGCCACTCGGCCCGCATGGCCGGGGGAACCGCCACGGCCGCCCGGTACACCCCGTGCTGGACGACGAGGCTGACCGGCTCAGAATCCGACGCCAGCAGGGAAGCCCAGACGCGCGGGATTCGAAACCGGACAAAATGCACCGCGCTGATCTTGTCCTCCTGGCTATGGCCGCCCTCGAACAGGCCGAACGTCCGCTCCGACCCGACCTGAATGGCCACGGTCTCGCCCCGATCGATTCCCTGGAAGGCATCCAGCTCGGCCTTGATGTCCGCCTCGTCCGTGATCTCGATGAAGAGCGTGGCGCTGAGTTCACCGGGAGCGGGCAGCAGATGATTGTAGACATCCAGTTCGTCCTGGACTTTGACGGGATAGACGATGCGCTCCGCCCGGATCATCTCCTGGACCTGAAACTGGAGCGTCCGGCGGTTCTCGAACAGCAGCGTGATGCGAGGGCCGACTGAAAGGCGCCGCCGTTGCTTGAGGGCGATGACTTGCTGCCGGAATGCCTGGCGGACTCGCTCATACTCGGCATAGGGAATCAGATCGGCGGCCGTCAGGGACGTCATGGCGCGATCCCGTAGGCATCCCGGACAATCTGGATGGGGTGTCGCGCACGCGAGCCGGCACGCGAAGCCGCGCCGGCCTGATCCAGTTGCAGGCCGGACAGGGGACAATCGGTCGCGATCAGCTCGGCCGGCACCTCATTCACGTCACGGACCGCCTTGGCGGCGATCCGCATCGAGAGATCGAAGGACTCGGTCTTCACGCCCCAGGTGCCATCATGCCCGGTACAGCGTTCCACCACCCTCACCGTGGCGCCGGCCGCTTCCATCAGCTCCTTGGATTTGAAGCCGATGTTCTGATCCCGCAGATGGCAGGGGATCTGATAGACCACAGGGCCTGGTTTCCGAACGAAGGCCTCGGACAAGTGTCCCGCTCGCTTCACACGCATCAGATATTCGCACACATCGTAGGTATGCTGTGCCACCTGTGCCGTGTCGTCGTCCGGCCGCAATGAGGGATATTCGCGTTTCAGCATCAGGCTGCAACTGGGCACCGGGGAGACGATGTCATACCCGCGATCCACCCAGGGTTTGAAAGCCCGCACGTTGGCCTCGGCTGCCTTCTTGATGGCGTCCATGTCGCCAAAGTCGAACGACGGCATGCCGCAACAGCGCTGCTCAGGCCAGACGACCTCGATCCCATTGTGTTCCAGGACTTGCACGGTCGCCTTGCCCACATCCGTGGCCTGATAATTGACGAGACAGCCGGCGAAGAGCGCCACTTTTCCCCGCGCGGCGCCTGCGCGAGCGGGTGGCGGCCGCTTGGTCATCCAGCGGTCCAGCGTTTCCGTCTGAAAAGACAGCACCTGTCGGTCGCGATGAATCCCCGTCAGCCCTTCCAGGACTGGGCGGAGCCAGCGCTGCCGCATGGTCCAATTCATCAGCGGGGCCGTCCAGCGGGCCATCCGCCCCAACAGGTCGGTCTTGGCCAACAGCCGGTGTTTCCAGGAGACGCCACGCTCCTTGGCCAACTGCCGCTTCCACGCCACCATGAGGCGAGGGAAGTCCAAGGCATAGTGGTGCGGCGGCGTGTAGGGACAGTGGTTGTAACAGAGCTTGCAGTAGTAGCACTCATCAGCGACCTTCGCACGATCGGCCTCCGTCAGTTTACCCACATCACTGTCGACGACATCGATCCGATCGAGGAGCGTATTGAAGGAGGGACAGAGATTGATACAGCGACGGCATCCGTCGCAGATCTCGTAGATCCTGAGCGTGTCCTTCTCCAGCTGCGGACGGGTGGTCTCGGGGGCAAGTAGGTCAAGCGCCTTCATCGGCTCGTTCTCTCCTCACGACTCGATGGATCATCCGGGACGGGAAGGGGAAAGGGGATGTGGGGAGCGGGTGGAACCCGCTCCCCATAACAAACGGGCTTACCCTTTCAGGGAATCCAAGCCCTTGGTGAAGCGATTGGCATGGGACCGCTCGGCCTTCGCCAGGGTCTCAAACCATTCCGCCAACTCGGCAAAGCCTTCCTCGCGGGCGGTCTTGGCCATACCCGGGTACATCTGCGTGTACTCGTAGGTCTCGCCCTCGATGGCCGCCTTGAGATTCGCCTCGGTGTTCCCGATCGGCACACCGGTGGCCGGATCGCCGACTTCCTTCAGGAAATCCAGGTGGCCGAACGCATGGCCCGTCTCGGCCTCCGACGTATCGCGGAACAACCCCCCGACGTCCGGATAGCCTTCAATGTCGGCGCGTCGCGCAAAGTACAGGTACCGCCGATTGGCCTGGGATTCCCCGGCAAAGGCATGTTTGAGATTGTCGTGACTCTTGGTGCCCTTCAAGCTCTTGCCCATCGTGCAATCCTCCTTGGTTGAGAACAAAATTGTACCGACTGGCCGGTCAGGCCCGGCGCATCCGCTTCTTCGGCTCCGGCCGGCGCCTGGTAGTCCCGGGCTTCGAGGCTCGACATGCGGCACAGTAGCCGTGAAACTCGACCCGATGCCCGATAATGTCGAACGCCCGCCGCTGGAGAGCCGGCGCCGCCAGCCGATCCAGCCGCGCATCCATCAGATCGACGATCGCGCGACAGCCCAGACAGACGAGATGATGATGCGATGTCAGATTCGCGTCGAATCGCGCGCCGTCATGCCAATAGTTCACCTCGTGAACAAGACCGGCATCCCGGAGCGCGCCGAGCGTGTAGTACACGGTATTCGGCGACATCATCGGGTAGCGGCGCCGGACCTGTTGGTAGAGCGCATCCGCGGTGGGATGGCTCGTCGTCTCCGCCAGGGCGCGATAGATCGCCGCGCGTTGGGGCGTGACTTTCAACCCGCATGCACGAAACCGCTGTCTGATGTCGTCTTCTGCGAGCTTCATCTCATTCCTGTTTAGGAATGACTCCTATCTACCATACAGGCCCATGTCGAAGCAAGGCGCTCGCGCATGAGCGCCGACAGAAGACGGTCAGGGCTTTTCGGTTGGAAAGGCGGGCAGCCAGGACATCATGTCGGCCAGGGGTTTGAACGCGGCGTCCTTCGGGGACAACACGGGCTGTGAGACCGGCCAGCGAATTCCGAGGGCCGGATCATTCCACAGAATGCCGTGCTCGTGCTGGGGCGAATAGAACCGGGTGCACTTGTAGACCATCGCGGCCTGGTCGCTCATCACGCAAAATCCATGGGCGAACCCGGGAGGGATGTAGAGCTGCCGCTTGTTCTTGGCTGAAAGCTCGGTGCCGAACCACTGGCCGAAGGTCGGAGAGCCGCGGCGAATATCGACCGCGACGTCGAAGACTTCTCCTTCCAGGACCATCACCAACTTTGCCTGCGCATTCGGCTCCTGAAAATGCAACCCTCGCACCGTGCCCCGCACCGAGAGGGAAAAGTTGTCTTGCACAAAGGGCCCGCGCACGCCGAGTTCGGCATACTTCCGCTCATGGAAGGTCTCAAAAAAGCAGCCGCGGCTGTCTTCGAACACCCGGGGCTCGATGATGAGGAGGCCCGGCAGCCCCCCGTCGGTCACGCGCATGCACACCTCCAGCAGACAATGGCGGGAGCATCTTACCTGCTTTCTCACGTTCAGAAAAGATGGCGGGGGTTGCGCCGTGATTGAAGAACCTGGTACGGTCTCTGACCGTTTCGTCATGCCGATCATCCATGACCGACAACCACCGACAGACCGCAGCCTGGCAGTCTGGAGCCTCGTCATGAGCCTCCTGCTCAGCGCCTGCACCTCCGCCGCGCCACCACATCTGATCGACCTGACCTATCCATTCGCCGAGGACACCATCTACTGGCCGATGAACAAACCCTTCACCTGGGAAAAGACTGCCTGGGGAACGACTCAGGGGGGCTATTGGTACACGTCCGCCATGTTCTCAACCTCGGAGCATGGAGGCACGCATCTGGATGCGCCCATTCATTTTGGAGAGAATCGACGAGCGGTCGACCAGATTCCCGTCGAGGATCTGATGGCACGCGCGGTCGTCCTCGATGTCCGGGCCGCCTGCCGGACGAATCCAGATTACGAATTGTCCGTGGACGATCTCACTGCCTGGGAAGCCCGGCATGGCCGGATCCCCACGGGGGCCGTGGTCTTTATGCTATCCGGCTGGGGCGCGAAATGGCCGGATCGCTCGGCCTACCTCGGCAGCGCCACCCCGGACAATCCCCGGACGCTCCACTTCCCGGGATTCTCCGCGAGGGCCGCCGACTACCTCGTGACCCAACGGGCCATTCGAGGGGTCGGCATCGACACGGCGAGCATCGATCCGGGACGCTCGCAGGACTTTCCTGTCCATCGAATCGTGAACGGGGCCAACGCGTATGGGTTGGAAAACGTCGCCGCGCTGGATCAACTCCCGGCGGTCGGCGCGACCGTCATGGCCCTGCCCATGAAGATCAAGGGCGGAACGGGCGCCCCCGTGCGAATCGTGGGGCTGGTGCCGTAGATTAGTTCTCTGGCTTGGGCTTGGGTTGAGAACCAGGATCAGGAGGACGCGCGAGGCGCGCGGGATTGGGATCCCACTCGTTGAGCCGATCGACCAACGGAGAAGCGTCCGGTGAACTCGGCAGGGTCGGTTCGCTCACCGGATGGTTCC
>JACRLS010000215.1:5398-7516 GCA_016235225.1 Nitrospirota bacterium
GATGACTTCCACGACGGCCTCCAGCGTCATGTCCGTGCGCCGCGGAGGTCGAGGACGCGCTCGGAGGCGGCCGTTGGGAGCGGCCCGTCATTGACGAGCGCCCAGCACCGCTCGAAGATCGTGGCGCGCAGATCTTCGGGAACGTTGAGGTCTTTGAGCCCGGACGTACAGAGCGCCGCCATGAACAGCGCGAACTGCAGGTCCGGCATGCCGGGCTTTCGGATATCGATCGAGGGCATGGCGCCCCTATGAAATCAGAGCCCCGCGCCACCGAGTCAACCGGCGGGGCCATCACATGACGAGCCCTGAAGAGAGGCCGCATAGACCGATGATCACCATCACCCTGATGGGACAGTTGCAGACAGCCGAGGGCGAGCGGGAACTCGCCTGTGAGGTCGCCGAGCCTCAGACCATCCGCGCGCTCATCCAAAAACAGGCCAAGCCGATTCGCTATGTGCTGCAATTGGCACGGGAGAAGAAGCTGATGGTCACGGTGAATACCAAGATCGCCAGCCTCGACAGCGTCGTCAAGGACGGCGACGCGATCCGGCTGGTCTCCCATGACGGGCTGGGCGGCACCGGGCTCGGCCCCAGCTTCTAATCTCGCCCGATCGGACCGCTCCCACGTCTCAGCCCTCAGTGGCGGCCTTTTTGACCGTCCCATCGAATAAAAAAGGCCGGTCCCTCGCAGAGAGGAACCGGCCCGATGAGATCTCGATGTCTCCCGCCCTCAGGCAGGAGCAACAGGACCTGACTTACTTCTTGCCGAGGATCGAATCCTTGGCCACCTTCGCCACACGGAACTTCACCACCCGCTTGGCCGGGATCTTGATCGGCTCCCCGGTCTGCGGATTCCGTCCCATGCGCGCCTTGCGGTTGGCCAGTACCAGCTTGCCGATCCCAGGCACCACGAACATGTTCTTGGCCTCTTTGTAAGCCAAGGCGGCCAGATCATCCAAGATCTGGGCGGCCACCTTCTTGGTGATCGAGGCCTTCCCGGCCAGGTGATCGGCAATCTGAGACTTGGTCATAGATTTTCCCATACGAACCTCCTCACATGAATATAGGGTGAACTGCGGTGATCTCGCCTCAAATCGGTGCTAGTTGTCTTGGGAGAGCTGGAGTGAGTCGCTGCGGTCCTGTACGCGTTCGACTGGTCCCAACGGCCAAAACCGAGCGAGAGTGTATCGGATGCCCCCTACCCTGTCAACCAGAAAAAAGGGCATTTCACGGGGATTTTGACGCATCCAAGGACTTGCGAGTCATCGAGCCGGCGGAGTAGAGTAGGCCATCTGTTGGCCCGCTCCCGGGCTTTTTTATTACCGAGGCACCCATGGGCAAACAACTTCCCATTGTTTCCATCAGCGGGGCCCCTGAGCAGAACCAGGCGGCGCCGAAGGAGCTAGTCTACTCTCGCGTCTTTTGCGGGCGAGAGAATTCGCCGCCTCTGCGCCTGCTCCTTGATTTCTTGAAGTCGAAGGGGCAGGTCCCCCTGATTCCCAAGATGGACCCCGCCGCGCTGGATGACTGGGCCTGGGTGCAGGTCTCCATGGGATACCATCGTGAACGCAAACCCATTCAGCTCTTCTGTGCCCGCGATCGGGGCACCTACCAGGACGTCCATCAACAGGAACGGGATCAATTTCTGGAACGCCTCCCAGTCTTCGACGACATGGAAGCCCAGCTCGCCCGGGAATGTGTCCAGCGCAGCCGATTCCTCGTCACCACCCGCCTCGTGAAGGGTGACGTCACGGATGAGGGCTACGATTTCAACGGATGGATTCTCCAATTTTTCCAGGAGAACTGTGACGGCATCGTGCAGATTGACGGACAAGGCTTCTTCTCCCCCAAGGGCGAACTGATCGTCGAGCTCGACCCACAGTACGACGAGGGAGACGGCATCCCCTCCACCCCCACCCCCTCCGCATGACCCCCCCGCCGGTCCCCCCGGATCGCCTGGGGCCTCTGGCAGAACAATGGTTCCAACGCGCCGCAGCCAGTCTGTCGGGCACCGTCCCCTGCCGGCAAGGCTGCTCGCGTTGCTGCATCGGACTCTTCGGCATCACCATTCTCGATGCCGCCCGTCTAAGAGAAGGGCTCGCGGCCCTTGCGCCCGAC
>JACRLS010000216.1:0-3797 GCA_016235225.1 Nitrospirota bacterium
ACGGTGACCTTTTCGGTCGCCACTCCGCCGAGCGGAGAGTTCCAACTCCAGAGCATGCTCAGCTCGCTCAGCTTCCCGGTGGCCATGGCGTACGCCCCCGACGGACGGCTCTTCTATAACGAACTCACGACCGGCCGTGTTCGAGTGGTCTCCCCGCAATGGGTATTGCAGACCACGCCCGTTCACACGTTCCAGATCGCGACCGGCGGGGAGCAAGGGTTGTTGGGAATTGCGGTCGATCCGGACTTCGCCGTCAATCATGACCTCTATGTCTTTCACTCCGTTCCCGGGAACCCGGTCAGGAACCAGGTCGTGCGGATTACAGAAACCAACGGCGTGGGGGCGAATCCGACGGTCATCATTCCCAATCTGCCGGCGGGCACCTATCACAACGGCGGCAATCTGCACTTCGGGCCGGACGGCAAGCTGTATGTGACGATCGGCGACACCGGGGGGAGCTCGAACTCCCAAAATGCTTCGTCGCTCGCCGGCAAGATTCTCCGGTACAACAAGGACGGCACGATCCCGACCGACAATCCGACGGCCGGATCGGCCGTCTATGCCATGGGTCTGCTTAATAGCTTTGACTTCACGTTCCACTCGGACACCGGCGACCTCTGGGCCACGGAAAACGGCGCCAGCACGGATGACGAGGTCAATCGGATCGTGGCCGGTGGGAACTATGGGTGGCCGATCAAGACAGGGGTCGGAAACACTGACCCGCAATATCTCGATGCCCTCATCGAGTTCACTCCCACCATCGCGCCGACCGGCATCGTGTCGATCAGCGAGAATTCTGCCTATCCGGAGCAGTACCACAGTAGCCTGCTCTTCGCGGATTACAATTCTGGGCGGATCCACCGCCTGGCTCTGGCGGGCACGGGCCTGACGGGGTTGGGAGGGTATTCCGTCATCTATTCGGGCGGGCAAGGGGGGCTGTTGGATCTCGTGGAGGGGCCGGACGGATTCGTGTATGCTTCGTCCGGGAGCGGGATTTTCAGACTGGCGCCGTCGACCACCATTCCGTTCCAGCTCAGCAACGTCAGCGCGACCGGGGTCACGGAGACCACCGCCACGATCACGTGGTCGACCTCGGTCTCTGCCGACACGCAAGTGGAGTACGGGCTGACGACCGCCTACGGTCTGGCCTCGACACTGGTCCCCAACTTGGTCTCGTCGCACACCGTGAATCTCACGGGGCTGACACCCGGCGTGCTCTATCACTATCGTGTCACTTCGCGGGATCAGTTCGGCAGGCCGGTGGCTTCCGCGGACCAGACGTTCCTGACGCCGCAATTCGCGATCCTGCCGAACAGCGTGGATGTGCTGAGCGACCTCGCCCAGGACGGGACGTTTTTCTTCACCGAAGCCAGGCTCGAAGCGTTGTTCGGGGCCTTGGCCGACGGCCCCTATGCGCTCCGTTTCCAAGCCGAGGACGCGCGGGGCAACGCACGGTTCTCGGATCTGTTCTTCACGCTGGATACCACGCCGCCGGCGCCGCCGACCTGGGATCTGGCACCCGGCTCGGATACCGAGGTGCTCGGGGATCAGAAAACCACCGAAGCGCTTGTGACCGTGGAGGGCCAGGCGGAACCCGGCGCCCTCATTACCCTGGTCGAACTGGCGTGGACCACCACCGCAGGCCCGACCGGCGCCTTCAGCCTGCCGGCGGTCCCGCTCGTTCTCGGCCCCAATCCCTTCACCATCCGCGTGACCGACCTCGCCGGAAACGTCAGTGATCTTGCGCGGACCGTGACCCGCATGGCGCCGCCGGAGTTGAATACCATTGGGAACCGGACGGTGGACGAAAGCGTGCTGCTTCAGTTCACGGCGACGGCAACCGACCTCGACTCGCCGCTCAGCGGGCTGACGTACAGCCTGGCCGATGGGGCGGTGGGGCAGGCGCCGGCGGGGGCGAGCATCGGTCTCAGCACCGGCGGCTTTACGTGGACGCCGACGGAGGCGCAGGGTCCTGGGACCTACACGTTTGATGTGATGGTGGCGGACAACGGCTTGCCGGCGTTGAGCGATCACGAAACGATCACCGTGACTGTGAATGAAGTCAACGCGGCCCCAACGGCCGTCCCTGATCCGACAGGGGCGACCACCGAAGATACCCCGCTGACGATCAACGTGGTGGGCAACGATACGGACGTGGACGGGCCGTTGCCCCTGACGCCGGTCTCATCCGTTGATGGGATGGAAGCGCCTGGCGCCTCCCCCGTGACGGCGGGATCCAGGGAGGCAGCCGGGACCGTGGTTGTTCCGTCGCGGATCAGCGAGGCTGCGCATGAGGTGGGTCCAGCCGCGACAGCGCCGCCGCCGTTTTCGCGTACGTCGCTGGAGCGGGACGGTGCGGGGGTGCTTGCGAGGAGTGCCGAGGTCGGCGTGCTCCGCGCGGCCGCAGACCCCGCGCAGCTCCAGTCTTCCCTTACCCTCAACCTTAGCCTTGCGGAGCCTTCCAACACCGACCAGCCGCTCAACAGTCCGTCACGCCCCTGGCTCCAGGACTTCGTCGTGTCGTCTTCCGCTCTCGAAGACCCCAACCGCGATCTGGCGGTGACGCTCTCTTAAGAAGTGCTGAGTGCTGCCCCTCGACCATGCTCGGGGTCCTGAGACTTGTCGAAGGAAGGACTGAGTGCTGAGACTGGAACGATGAAGGCTGAAGGATGAAGGCGGAAGGATGAAGGGCGAGATACGAACGACGAGATATGAGGAGCGCTGAATGATGAACGAGAAGAAGTGCTGAGGGGGAGATGCGAGAAAAGCGGGACGGGCGGGAAAGGCGCGACGCGCGAAAAACGAGGAACGATGAAGGCGGAATGATAAAGGATGAGGGCGGAAGGCTGAAGGATGAAGGGCGATATCTGCTGAATGTGATTGAGGTAGATCGGGATGCTGCGGACGGAGACGGCGAGGGCCTCATGGATCTTGCCGGCGTCGATCTCGTCGTATTCGTGCACGATGCGGTTGCGGAGTCCGGCCGCTACCGCCATGTCTTTGGCAAACGCGGCGGGCATCACGCCGATCGTCCCGAGCCGCGCGAAAGATTCATGGTAGTCCTTGGGAGGGGCGTGACCCAATTCTGTGATCAGATGGAAATTGATATCGATCATGCGTCCGATGGTCCGCTCCAAGTACCGTTCCGCCAAGGCTTCGTTGTCGGGATCTACCAGGTAGCTGTCCAGGGACAAGCGGGACAAGGCGGTGAGCCTCGGCAGATCCTGAAGGATCAGAGACATCTTTCTTCTGATCAGGGCGGGGTCAATCATGACGCGCGAGATTCAGCGGTCAGCGAGGCGAGGCGGCGGGAGACGAAGCGACGTTCGATCTCCAGGTAGGGACGGAAGTCTTGATATCGCTTGAAGGCCGAGAGGCGAAGGAGGGCCAAGTCCTGCGGCGCGCCGTACAGCAGCCGGCACTGCTCGGTGATCTTCTTCAAGAAGAGTGGGTCCGCTCGGTTGAGAATCGCCAGGTCCACGTCCTGTCCGGGGAACAGGTCCGCCAGCGCCGCCTGGATGTCGAGCACTCTCCTCAGGGAGAGGTCCGGACCGGTAAGTTGGACCGCGAGATCCAGATCGCTCCGGGCGTGCGTCGGGCCGGCGACGGTTGAGCCGAACTGTACGATGAGGTGTAGGCCGAAGTGTTGAGCCAGTCGGCTCAGCCGCTCAGCGAGTTCTTGAGACATTTCATGGAGCATCGCGCGTTCCCCGCGGACTCGCCTTCAATCGCATCAAGAGACGGTCGTATCCTAATCCATTTGAAAACCTTTGAAAAGCAGTCCTCATGGCCGTTTG
>JACRLS010000216.1:3831-6764 GCA_016235225.1 Nitrospirota bacterium
CCCACCGTTGTGCGCCCGACCTCCAGAGGCTTCTGCCCGCCGGTATGCCGCTGAAACCGCCTACCGGCCGGGACCCATTGCAATGCCGGAGGGCGCCCGTAATCGGTGGAGGGGATGATGAGTCGTGCCGAGCTGTTCTTCCGCAAGCATCCCCGGCCGTTCTTCTGGTCGCGGCTACGGCGTAGGAACGCGACGAGCTGGGCTAGGAGCGGAGCTTCTCCGGCAGCACGGTGAGGTCGGGGAAATCCGGATGGGTCAAGACGGCGGGAGGTTCCGCGTGGACCAGCAGGTCATAACGGCCCGCCTTGAGGCGGTAGCATTCGATCCGGGCCAGGTCGGGATCGACGATCCAATAGTGCGGGACGCCGAAATGGGCATACCGATTCGCCTTCGACGAGCGATCGCGGTCCTGCGTGCCGGGCGACAGAATCTCCACGAGCAACAGCGGCGGCCCTTCAATGCCCCGCTTCGAAATCTGATCGGGGCGGACGACCAACAAGTCGGGCTCAAAGACGTCATGGAGGGAAAGAATGACATCGAGCGGCGCATCGAACACCGTGCCGAGCGATCGCGCTTCAAAATAGTCTTCGAGTTGTCGTTGGAGCCGCTTGGAGACCCATTGGTGCAGGGGGCTGGGGGAGGGTGTCACGAGGAGGTCTCCGTCGAGCAGTTCATAGCGCTTGCCGTCGTCGGGCAGGTGCGCAAAATCCTGGTAGTCGAGGCGTTGCTTGAGTCCGATCATCGGTGGACCTCATTCCTGCACGCATGATGCAAGCAGGACTGCGCGATGAGGACTGAGGACTGAGCGAAGATCATCGGGGGACCTCATTTCCATAGCCATGATACCGGACGCGATTCGTAGGGACAAGGAGAAACTGTGCAGATGTCGATAGATGTGGCAGGGGGCCTGCCCTGTGATCTCCATCACAGCGAAGTCCCCGGGGTCTCCATATAATGGAGACAGTCTCGAAGCTGTGAAGCAACCGGCAGGGTTGACGAGGAATCGAACCCAATAGACAGCGGGACCTGGCTCTGTGAGTCAACAGGTGAGAGACGTGCCCTACGCGGTTTTTCGCATGAAGCGGATTGCATTTGGGATGGGACCGGGCTCAGAATGGGGGCCTCGTGAGGCGGGTGTGAAACTTCGTCTGCAGCTCCACATGACGATGCGATGGCGCCGCACCCGTCGAGTGATGCCCGCCGTCCTGGCCGCATGGGCGGCCGTCGCGTTGTTCCCGTCGCCGGGAGGCGCTCAGACTTCTCACGTCACGCTCGATGGGTCGTTGGCCGGTGCGGGGGGGGAGCGCGGCGCGGTCGTTTATCTTTACCCCGACAGAACCGACGGTCACGATCACCGAAGCCATGGGGGTCCTGCGAGGGGGCAATCTGATCCATAGTTTGGGACGGCTCGAAGTGCCGACGCTCACGGAGGCGAGCGGCACGGTGATCGGCAACTTGGTGTTCTCGGGCACGAGTGCAGGCATCGCCCGCGTGATCGCAGGTGGCCGCCGTGCCGGCGACCTCTTGCAACGTGTTCTCGGGCACGAGTGCAGGCATCGCCCGCGTGATCGGCCGCGTGACGGGAGGGGAACCCTCATCGATCAACGGGACTGTCACCGTGAGCATCGCGGGGGCCGACTTGTTCCTGATCAACCCTGCCGGCCTGATCTTCGGGCCCAATGCCCGGCTGAATGTCAGCGGCACCGTCCGCCTCTCCACCGCCGACTACCTGAAGATGGCGGACGCCACGCAGTTTCATGCTGATCTTGCCCGGCCGACCGTGCTCTCCGTGGCGGCGGTGGAGGCATTCGGGTTTCTTGCTCGTCCAGCCGCCCAGTTTGCCTCGGTGACGATCGACCGGGGCTCGCTCCAAGTGCCGACCGGCAAGACGATCGCGATTGTCGGCGGGAACATCGACATCATCGGGCCGCATTCCAATGCCACCCCGGCCCTCCAGGCGCGCAGCGGCCGGATCGAGCTGGTGAGTGTGACGTCGCAAGGAGAAATCGCCGCCACTGGGGTTGTGGGGGATGCGGCTCCCGCGGTAGACGCGTTCGCCACCTTGGGGACAGTCACGCTCTCCAATGGCGCGAGAATTCTGGCCACTCCGGGTGTTGGGAACGTGACTCCCGGTGGGCAAGCCATGGTCCGGGCACACTCGATGACGGTCGACGCCTCCTTTATCGCGGCGAGTACCGGCGGCAATCAGAATGCGCCATCGGTCGCGGTGGATCTGCTCGTCCGCGATCTCCTGTTGCTGGACCATGGGAGCGTGATCAGTTCATCGAATCTCGATCGGACTGGAACCGGCAACGCCGGTCTGGTGCGGATGAAAGCCGGACGGGTTGAACTCGTCAACGGGAGCAACCTCACCCTGTTGTACGCGGGGAACGGGAAGGGCAGCGACCTGCTGGTGGAGGCTGATACCGTCCGCGTGACGGACGGCGGGGCCCGCGTCTTTGCGCAGAATCGGGGAGATCGCACCAGCACCGGTTCCGGCGGGACCCTCCAGTTTGTGGTGGGCCAAGATATGTTCATCGGGCCAGGGTCGGCCATCCGGGCTGAAAACCTCTCCGGATCCGGAGCGGGTTCTCCGATCGAGCTGACGGCGCCGCGTCTCACCATTGAAGGGCAGTTCGGCGGCACCAGTGGCGCGGGGATCATCGGGGGAACCGGCGGATTCGGCCCCGCCTCCTCGGTGGTCTTGTCCGTCGGCGCCTTGGAATTGCGAGGAGGAGACGCGCTCATCAATACCCGCGCCTCCACGAGCTCCGTGATCGGAGGCAGCACACAGCCCCAGGGTGGGGGCCCCATTACGGTGCAGGGGCTGAGCGGCGCGGGGAGCGCGGCTGATGCGGTGATCATTCGGGGGCAGGGTAGCGGGTTCCAAACGGAAACAGACGGATCGGGCGCGGGCGGGGCCTTGCAGATCG
>JACRLS010000228.1 GCA_016235225.1 Nitrospirota bacterium
GCGGCTGGAGCGGCCGGCGCGGCGACCTACAAATATTCGACCGACGGTGGGATCACGTTTAAAGGTTCCAACGGCGCGACCTACAGCGGCGCCAACGCGATCACGACGCAAGCTTCACAGACTAACTATATCGACGGCAATGCCTCCTCGAACTCGACGAATGAGGGGGTCAAAGTCTCATTCGGATCCGGCACCCTCGCAGCGGACGACACTTTTTCGATCGACGTGTTCAATCCGACCCTGGTCTCCGCCCAGGACGCCGTGCTTCAGGTGGGAAATCTGACGTTCTCCCGTGATTCGAATACGGTGACCGACGCGATCCAGGGGCTGACGCTGAATCTGTTAAAGGCCGATTCCACTCAGACCATCGATATCAAGGTGCAGACCGACACCTCGGAGATCAAGAAAAAGATCAAGGATTTCATCGCGGGGTACAATGCCTCCATCAAATTCGTGAATGATCAGCTCACGGCGGACCCCAAGAATGCGACACCCAAACCGCTCCTGGGCGAGGTCAATGCCTTGCTCATCAAGAAACAACTGCAAGATACGATCACCGCGCTGGTGCCGGGGTCGAGTAGCACCTTTAACAGTCTGAGCCGTATCGGCATCACCTCCAGCAAGACCTCCGGACAGTTGAGCCTGGATGACAGCAAGCTGTCCGCGGCGCTGGAAGACAACGTCACGAATGTGACCCGTCTCTTTGCGGGTGTCGGCGTGTCGAGCGATGCCAATGTGGAGTATGTCAGCAAGACCAGCTCGACTCAGCCCGGTGTCTATTCCGTGGCGGTGAGCACGGCTCCGACCAAGGCCACGGTGACGGGCAGCACGGCGGTGCCTTCGGCCGGCATCCTGGCCGCCGAGAATTTGACCGTGAGTCTCTATTCGAACGCCACGAAGACCGGGGATACCCCGCTCGCCGCGACAGTCAGCCTGGCCGCGGGCAGCAAAGCCAGCGACATCGTCAATGCGCTGAATACGGCCTTTGCGACCAAGGGCATAAAAGCCAGCGCTTCCAAGACCAGCGACAACAAGGTTAAGATTACCGCCACCAACTATGGGGACGACTCTAAGCTCCAAGCCGTCTCGAATCAGGCGGCGACGGACCAGTCGGGCATCGGCACGACCACGCTTTCAAATCAGGGCGTCGATATCGCCGGTTTGATCAACGGCCATGGGGCTGACGGCGTCGGGGAGGTCTTGACGGCGCGAAGCGGATTTCCCGAGGCAGGTTTAAAAGTAAAAGTTCCGGTCAACACGACGGGTCTGTTCGGCAACGTCACCCTCTCCAGCGGAGCCGCCGATCGGCTGACAGCCTTTCTGGACCGGACCACGAAACTCAAGGGTTCGAGCGATACACGCCAACAAGGCATCAATACCACGCTGAAGACGATTGACGCCGACATCGCACGGAAAACCAAAGCGATTAACCGGTTGGAAGTCACCTTGACCTCGCAGTTCAACCGGTTGGAGGCGCTGTTGGGGCAATTCAAGACCCAGAGCGAAACGGTCACGAATGCGCTCGGTTCCTTGAGCAACCTCGCTACGACGATCAGCAGACGGTAAGGCGCATGAATCAAGCCGGTGAGCTGGTGCCCAGCCTTGTCGAACGCTACGCGAGGTATCAATCGTTGCTGGAACAGGTCCACGACGCCATCGGGGGCCGGATGCAAGAGTCCCTCTCCTTGCTGGAAGTCGCCTGCTCACATGTGCTGGAAGACATCCAACGACAATGGACGGAGCTTGAAAACCATCTACAACACCGGGCGTCCGCCGGGGGGGCGGTTGATAGCTCCTGGGCCCTGCTGGAGGCGGCGATGACCCGGGCTGCCGAGCAGCTTGCGGTGAACCAGGCGGCCCTGGCCCAGTGGGCAGGGGAGGTCGGCGCCACGCTCCAGGCGGTGAGGCACGGGAATGCCGTGGTCTGCGCATATGAGTATCTCGTGAGGAATCATTCTTCTGAGGACGAGATACGAGCGACGAACGACGAGATACGAAGTGTCGTTAACCCATGAAAGGCCATGAGACGCTATGATGCTGACACGACAATCGGCAGGGACGTATCAGGAAGACCAGGTCAAATTTGCCTCCCCGGTGACGCTGGTGGTCATGCTGTACGATAAGGCCATCCAGTGTCTGAAATCGTCCAGCAGCAGCATCACATCGGGAGAAACGGACTTGAAGTCGAAAGGACTGGCCCTCTGCCGGGCGGTCGATATCATCTCCGAACTGCGGGCCGTACTCGATCATCAGCGTGGCGGGGAAATTGCACAACAATTGGACAAGCTCTATGCGTACATGCTGGAGCGACTCACGGTGGCCAACTACGAGAACAATTCGCCGGCCATTGATGAGGTCACCCGGTTGCTCGAGGAGCTCCGGGAAGGGTGGCGCGGAGCCGCTCGAGCGGCCGGGCCACAGACAACGACGCCAGAGAGGATCTGAAACAGATGATGGACAAGTTGCTCCACCAGGACTGTCGTGAGCTGATGGCCCTCTGTCAGGGAGTCCGTCGGGCCGTGCAACGTCAGGATGTCTACGCGATCAACCGGCTGAACGTGGAAAGCGGGCGCCTCATGGCCGACTTTCAGGCCCATTGGGATGCCTTTCAGACGACGGCCGCCCGCTCGACCTCCGATGGAGATTTGACGTTGCTCCATACGATGATTCATGACACCCTGACGCAGGTTGAGACCCATCACCGTGCCCTCGGTCGCGCCTTGGCTGAGGCGGGACCTGGTATCCATTCGTCCGTCACGGGGACTGTCGCCCTTCTTGGCCTTCTGAGGCCGGCGACTGTCCCCGTTCTTCGGGCAACGGGGACAGGCCCCAGGCGGAAGGGGGCCAGTCCCCAATCACCGTTAGGATACAATCGTCATTGACGTGGTGGCTGCACTCAAGTTTTTCCCCAGCCGCGCCGAGAAGAGCCCTAAACAGGGTCAGGACGGCGCCGGTTCAATCGCCCAGCGATCTGCTAAGCTTCCCTTCAGGGCAATCGTGGGGGGGAACAAGGAATGAGTATAGAATTTTCCCAGATCCACAATATCGTCCGGACCTATCAACGCGTGCTGGACCTCGATCCCGCCGAAGGGTCCGATCGATCCCCTGCGGCGGCCAATGGGGCTGATCACGAGAGTACGGATAAGGTATCGATTTCCCAAGAGGCCCGACAGCTTCAGGAAGTGACGTCAGCCAGGCGTGACGGGGGACCAGAAGCGGATCTCTTCAAACGCTAGGCAAAATCGCGTCAGTTTCTTGGCAGAAAACGCCGTTTTGACTCTTCCAGCTCCTCTCGCCTGCCTCCCGCGTCGCCTTTTTGATCCAGCATCATCCAAACTTTCAATCACTTGCGATTTTTCTTGTGAGCAAGGGCACAATCCTTGCTTTTCAACCGATTTCTGTTGCTTCATAACGTGACAGTGCGCAGCGAACCGGATGCTGAAGGAGCCCCAGGTGAGCGCGACAAGTGGAATGAAGTCCGTGGTCTTGATCGTGAGCAAGTCAAGCCGAGCGAGCCAGATGCTCGTCCGGCGAATGGAGAAGGCGGGATATCAGGTCGTGTCGGCTAAGACCGATCTCGACGCCGTCGAGTGTCTGGGACGGCACCAGGTCGAAGCGATCGTCTGCCATACACAACAGGCAAGGAACAGCGCCCTCAAACTGCTGGAGCAGTTGCGTGATCGGGAGTCGGACGCCTGCATCATCGTGGTGGGGGCGGACGAAGGGGCGGAGCGAGCGGCGGCGCTCCTGCGAGCCGGGGCCTACGACTATCTGACCTTGCCGATCAGGACGGGCCGGCTCGAGGAATCGCTCCGTCAGGGGCTGGACACTCGTCGATCTTTTATTCAAGTCCGTGAGCTCTCGGGACGGCTCCGAAACGCCAACGAGGATCTGGCCCACGAGCGGGATACCCTCCGACGGTGGAGCCAGACACTGGCGCAGCTCAATCATACCGGGCAAGCCATGGCCGGCACGCTGAACGCCGATGAAATCATCCGGCTGCTCCGGGGCCGACTCGACCAGATCGTGAAATACGATCGACTCGGGGTGCTCTGGCTCGATCCGGAGCGGATATGGGTCTACACGGCGGACGCGTCGAACGAGGCCGTGCAAGAGGAGGTGAAACGGACGCTGCTCGCCACGGGACGGCGGCTCCGCGGGGCCTCCTCCGCCTCTCAGCCGGATCAGCAGGGATCGGGGGAGCATCCGACCGAGGCCGCTGCCGTCGCCCCGGAACGGTCCGCGCATGTCCTGGAAGTTCCGCTGCTGGTGGCGCAGGGGCAGGTCGGGTTGATCCGCCTGGAACGGGAACGGGGCGCCTCCTTCCACTCGGATGAAATTGAGATCGCGAAGGCGGTGGCCACCTCCCTGGCGCTGGCGCTCCGCAATGCCGAGACGCACAGTCAGGTCCAGAACATGGCGATGACGGACGGACTGACGAATCTCCTGAACCGGCGCGCCTTCTCGACGATCCTGACGCGGGAATTCAAGAATACCGAGCGCTACGGCACGCCCTTGTGCCTGGTGATGGCGGATCTCGACAACTTTAAGAAGATCAACGATGAGCACGGTCACCTGATCGGCGACCGCCTGCTCAAAGAAACGGCCACGCTCATCTACCGGGCCATCCGTGCGGTCGACGTCGTGGCTCGCTACGGCGGAGAGGAGTTCGCCATCATCCTCCCACGGACCGACACCGAACAGGCCACCATCCTGGCGACCCGTATTCGCGAGCAGATCGCGAACCACGTGTTCGTCGTCAACGGCGCGCCGGTGCGGCTGACGATGAGTATGGGCGTCAGTCGGATTCCTCATTCGTCTGTCACGTCGCCGGATGACTTGGTTTCGGCTGCGGATGCGGCCTTGTATCAGGCGAAGGCCAGGGGACGAAACTGCGTGGAGGTGAGTCCCGATCTGCTGACTCACGCGGAGGCTGCCCCTGCGGGGGCGGGGGGCGCCTCTGCGGGAAGTGAGTCGCGTGTCTATGGGTAAGGCACCCCTTCGAAGCGAATCGGACCAACAGGCGGTCGACGCCGGACTCGGCGACGAGCGACGAGACTTGCTGCGGATCGACGACGAACTCCTCCTGGATTACCGGCTGGAGGGGGAACCGGATCAGACGGCCATTTCCTCACGCGAGCGGATCTCCGACGACGACATCACCACGTTTTTTGCGAAGCCCACGGCTGATTTTCTGAGCCACCAGCATGTGGTCGACGGGGACGGCAAGCTCGCCCAATGGTTGATGAAAATCGACTGGGCGCTGGAGATGATTCTCAAGACGTTGGCGCGCATGTCACCGGGTGGCGTCCAGTTGCCCAGCATGGCAGAGGTCAACCTGAGCGGGGGAGGTATCCGGTTTTCCTCGGCCCGCAACTTTCAGGAATCAGACGTCCTCGACATCAATCTGATCCTTCCACCCTTCACGCCGATCACCGCCAAGGCGGAGGTGACGAGAGTGACCCAGGAGGGCGGGGATAGCCACCGTTTCCATGTCGCCGCACGGTTTGTCAGTATTGCGCCCGAAGATCGCGAACGACTGATTCGACATATCCTCCTCCTCCAGGCCGAGCGGATTCGCGCCCGACAGGGGCGCGGCCTTTCTTTATAGCTCTCGTCATTCCTCACGCGTCAATCGCCCCCCGTCTCTTGCGTCCATCGCGTGGGCGCCCTTCGAGCCTTCGATCCCACTCAGGCTCGACCCCGGGTGTGGTCGAGGGGTCGAGAGCCTCAGGGCGCCATGAGCCTGTCGAATGGCGCGTCGCTTGCGTCTTTCGCGACAGACTCAACGACGCAAGAGACGCGATAGACGCTTCACGAACGACGAATAACGCCGGAGGGGTTAAGTTCTTCTTGCTTCGGGCCGATATGTGATTCGACATGAGCGATTCACTATCTTCTACAACTGGAGCTACACCGGACGGTCGTCCAGGCTTGGACGGCGAGATCCTCACGGTGCAGGAAGTTGCCAAGTTCTTGCGGGTTCCCAAGTCGACGGTCTATAAGCTGGCGCGACTGAACCAGCTGCCCGCATCGAAAATCGGCAAGCACTGGAGATTTCTCCGCCGCGATATCCAGGAATGGATGCGCACCCGGTCTTCTCAGCCCGTCATGGGCTAAGGGACTGGGTCGGTCTTGGTTCAACCGGCCGTGCCGTGCCGGACGTGTGCTCGCTGACCGGCGGCCCCGGAGATCGGCAAGGGTGAGGTATGAGCGACACTCACCGAGCCGGCGAACAGGCGTCGTATTCCCTGGACTGGCTCCGACGCCAGCAGCCTGAGACCCGCCGGGAGGTGCTGGAGGAATTGACGGATCGTGGCGACGAGGCCGCGATCGGACTGCTTGTTGCCTGCCTGTCCGACGACCACCCCGGAGTCCAACAAAAAGCGGTCAACGGTCTGATTCGCATCGGAGGGGACCGCGTACTGCGTCAGGTCGTGGGGCTGCTCCGTGAACCGCCCGGCTTGCGCATGATGGCGACCGAGATCCTCGGTCATGTCGCGCCGGCATCCGTGGAGTGTCTGCGTCCCGCCCTGGAGTCTCCCGATCCCAGCGTCCGCAAACTGATCATCGATGCCATCGGCCGACAATCCGGCACGCAAGCCGGCACGTGGCTCCTGTCGATGCTGAGCGATCCCGACGCCAATGTGCGGGCGGCCGCCGCCGAAGCCCTGGGGCGTCTGCATCTCCGTGAGGCCGTGCCGGGATTGGTCGCTCTGCTCAACGACGACGACTGGGTCGTGTACTTTGCCGCCTCCGCGCTGGCGGAAATCGGCGATGAGTCCGCGATACCCGCATTGATGGCCGTGATCAGTCGCGGACACACCGCCACCACCTGCGCCGCGCTCGAAGCCGTGGGGAAGCTGGATCATGAGGGCCGGACCATTCCCGCGCTGGCCGACCTGTTGACGTCGTCGGATCGCTCGATCCTCTCCGCGTTGGTGCGCGCCCTGGTGTCCATGGCCAAGGCCAAGGGGGCCGGTGTCTGGTCCTCGCTGGATCGGACCCGGTGGCTGGAGATGTTGTCGGAGATGGTGCGGGATGAAGAGCGCGCCACCCGGTTGGCCGCCGTTCGCGGCCTCGGGTTGCTGGGGAACCGGCGGGGAACGCGCCCGATCTTAAGCGCGTATCGGACGATGAAGGATCCGACCGACGAGGAAACGGACCAGACGATCCGGGCCTTGGCGGAGACCGGCGATACGGATGTCTTGATCAAGGCGGCGGAGCTGGACGAAGACCGGGTGAGCGATGCGGCGATCCAGGCGCTCGGCCATCTGCAATG
>JACRLS010000100.1 GCA_016235225.1 Nitrospirota bacterium
ATCTCGCCTCCGTGCTTGCGGACGATGCCGAAGGACAGGTGGAGGCCGAGACCCGTGCCTCGCCCGACCGGCTTGGTCGTGAAGAAGGGCTCGAAGCAACGCGCCAGGACACCGACATCCATCCCGACCCCGGTGTCGCTCACCGCCAGCATCACATAAGAGCCAGGACTGACTTCCGCATGGGTCCGGCAATAGGCCTCATCCAACTCGACATTGGCGGTCTCGATCGTAAGCCGGCCGCCCTGGGGCATCGCGTCGCGACTATTGAGGGCCAAATTCAGCATGCCCTGTTCGATCTGGCCCGGATCCGCCTTCACACGTCCAAGGTCGGGGGCGGGGACCACCAGCAGCGCAATGTCTTCGCTGAGGAGTCGCCGCAGCATGCCGTCCATGCCGGCCACCACGGTATTCAGATCAAGGACCCTGGGCGCGAGCACCTGCCTGCGACTGATCGCCAGGAGTTGGGAGGTCAGCGTGCGAGCTCGCTCACCGGCCTTTTGAATTTCCCTCAGGTCCGCGTACCGCACATCACTGGAATCAATCCCTTGAAGCAGGAGCCCGCTGTAGCCCAGGATCGCCGTGAGCAGATTGTTGAAGTCATGCGCAATGCCGCCCGCCAGGCGTCCGATGGCTTCCATTTTCTGCGCATGCCGAAGTTGCTCCTCGAGGCGCTTCTGTTCGCTGACGTCGGCGAAACTGACCACGGCGCCGATGAGTGTGTCGGAGGCATCGCGCAGAGGGGTTGTCACATAGACCACCGACACCGCGGTGCCGTCACGCCGCCAGAGAATCTCATTGTCGGACCGGACCGCGTGCGGCGCGCGAGGCCCCGCGTGAACCCGGCACTCCTCAAGTGGGTACGGCGTTCCATCCGCCCGCGTGTGATGGACCAGGGGGTGCATCACACGCCCGATCAGTTCCTCCGCTTCATACCCCAAGAGTGCCGCGCCGGCCTTGTTCAGAAACAGGCAGCGTCCTTCAAAATCAATCCCGTAGATGCCCTCCTGAACCGAATCCAAAAGGGCGCGAAGTCGAGACTCGGACTTCTGGATGTGCTCGAAGAGGTGCGCCGCTTCGATGGCCGCCCCGGCCTGGTAGGCCAACGCCGCCAGCACCTGTTCATCAAGGTCGGTAAACTCGACAAGAGCGCCTTCCGATCCTTGCTTGTCCGTCAGATAAAGGCGGCCGAAAAGTTTCCCGTGGGCCTGCAGAGACACGCCCATGAAGGATGTCATCGGAGGGTGATGCGCCGGAACGCCGCAGGACGCCTCATGCTGAGTCAGATTCTTGAGCCGTAGGACTCCCTGGTCCTTGTTGAGGTGCCCCAGGAGCCCCCGCCCGGTGGGTAACGCCCCGATGGCCGCTCGGGTGGCCTCCTCAATCCCCTCCGCATACTTGGCGCCGGTCAGCTCGCGAGCCGTGGAGACGATCCGTGTCAGCAGCGACGACAGGGACACGGTCTTCCGTTGGAAGCTCCGGCCGACGGCGTTGAGGGCGACGAGGCGAGCGACCTGCCCCTGAGCCTCCTGCGTCATCGTCTCGACCGCGCGCGTCAACTCCCCGAGTTCGTCCGAGCGAGTCCCGAGCGTGGCCGCGAGCTCCGGCTGATCAGCCACCTGTGCCATCGGAGCTGAGCGGGCGCGCTGAACCTGATTCCTCGCCAGTTCCGTCAGCGCCAGCACGGGACGAATGAAGCGGCGGTGGGTCATCCACCCAAGCCCGAGGATTCCCCCGACCAGCAGTAAGCCCAGCCAGGCAGCCAACGCGGCGATCACCGTGCGGTTATCCACGACGCCCGGCGGTTGATAGGCTTCCATGCTCCAGCCCAGGCCCGGCGCCCGCGAAAACCCGGTTGAGGTCGCCGTGGCGAGCAGCACAAGCGGAGACAGGGAGCCCGCCTCTTGAGGCCAGGAGCCTACTCGCAGGAGAATCTGTCCCTGGGAAGATCGCAGGATCAACGGATACGGCGATGAAGCCGGCGGGGCGGCGCTCCCCAGCTTGGTCACCAGCTCCTCGATCGGCGCCATATTCATCCGTGTCGACCAGACTCCCACCACGGCCCCCGCTTCGTTGCGGATGGGGGCGGAGAAGCTGAGGACCGGACGCTGATCGCGATGAATCCCTTCCACCAACGGGTCCTGATGGAAGTCCTCGACCAGGACCGGTGACCCAGCGGCCAAGGTTTGCTGAAACCAGGGTGACGAGGTGGTCGGCAATGACCGGTAGTTGAGGACGATCCAAGGCCCGCACGAGCGGAAGGCCTGAAAAGACGAGGGTGTCGCCATACCGCTCAAACACCAAGCGGTCCAGGGTTCCGAGGGTCTGCTGCGCCACGGTCTGCGCGGTGCGCTGCCTGGTCTCGGTGAGTTCCCGATACACGGCCGCAAACAGCCACCCCCCGAAGAGCAAGGACGGCAGGGCAGCCAACAGCGCCCACAGCACCAATTGGAGACTGAGGTGGGAGATGGACCTGGGCAAGAGTCGGCGGATCATGACGTTCGAACGCGACCTCGGGAATCGGACCGGAATAGCATACCGAATTTCCCTGGGGCGGATCGTGATTTTTGTCACGAATTTTGGTATACAGATCACCTCACCTCCCCAGCCCCTCACCTGGGGAAAGGCAAGGTCGAGGTGAAGGTCACGCGTTTCGCCCCTCAACCTGAGCCTTAGCCTGCCCCTCTCCTCAGGCGGTAGGGGAGTGTGTGGTTAAGGAGCCGCCCGGCGATTCCGATAACGCTGGCGACAGAGGGTCGAGCGCACGGCTCGATCCGCCTGACCGGGCAAAGGCCGGATTCCGGCAGCTTTGCCAGTTGAAGGCGCAATCTGATGACTCCGCGGTCAGTGCGGAGCGACGGTTGCGCCTTTCTTGTTACACTGAAGCAAGCCACCGATGCCGGGTCCTGCTGGGACTCGGGAGAGCCGGCAGGACACAGAGCGAAGGTGGCCGGAGAACGAACCCATGCCAGCACCCATTCATCGGCGAGAACGGGTTCCGCCGACTCCGCCGTCACTGTCCGAACTCTGCACACCCTGTATGAGCCAGAAACGGTGCGCCTTCGCCTACATCGATGCTCATCACGCAGCCAAGACGAAGGCCGGCTCCCCTCCGGCGGTGTTGACACACGCCTTTCGGGCCGGCCTGCCCGATTGGCTGATGGGTGAGCAGACCGCGTCATTTTCCGCGCAGGCTCTGGCGGATACCACGATTGCCTACGTCAAGCCGGAGGTCATCGTTGCTCGGCTCTGGAAAACAGATCAGCGGTGGATGGAGATCCTGTTCAATCAACTCGGAAATCAGATCCTCGCCCTCAAGGAACGGCTCTACTTTCAAACAGGGGAGGGTGCGCCAGGGCGTGTCATCCACTGCCTCCTCCACTTCGTCCAACAATTGAGGATCTCTGCGCCCACGAATATCCGGTTGCCGATCAAGCTGTCCCGCATGCTCATTGCCCAACTGACCGGACTCTCGAGAGAAACGGTCAGCCGTGTGCTCACCGACCTGCGACAACGACGCCTACTCGGGGGATCCGACGGGAAGATCACCATTCCTGATCTCGAAGGTTTGCGGAACGCCCTGAACGGATGAACGGGTGGACAACGGTAGCGCGCGAAGACAGCGAGAGGAGTGGCGAGTGATCCGCGGTCAGTGCTCGGGCTGCACGAACGGGGCACAATGCCGGCTTAGCGGTGGTCTTTGCCTCGATTCATTGGCCTGAACGACCTAGCCGGCAATCTCAGTTTCCACCTCATCGACA
>JACRLS010000229.1 GCA_016235225.1 Nitrospirota bacterium
GGCATCGTTTCGGAACATCTCCACACACTCACGGTAGGTCCGCGGGTAGTCTCGCCCTGCCACCAAGTCTTCGGCCATCGCCCTCCTCCCCAGGGTCCGGGCGACAATGTAGCACAGGAGGAGCTAACCGACTACCCCCTTCCGGATAATCTCAGGAGCGAGATTACGCCATTAGGAACGATCAATGTCAGAGCAACCACTCCTTAACGACTCAGGGCTGGAACCCTCCAGGTGAAGCTAGTCGGAGTACCAGTGAGTCTGATTTGGACTGTGGTCTTGTCCCTCGGCTCATCGGGGTGCGGCGCAGTGATTGCGCCCTTGTTTGGAGCGGGGGCCGAAACCGCCTCCTCGACCGGGGTCACCTACACGCTCGACAATATCGCGTACAGGACCTTCGTTCTCCCTTCGCAGCCCGTCGAGCAAGAGACCTTGGCCACGCTCGACATGATGGGCTTTCCTGTCTCATGGACGCAAGAGACCGCTGAAGGGCTCACGATTCATGCCAAAGGTGGCAGCCCGACGCATGACATGTCCATAGAAATCGAGCTGCAACGGCTCAGTGTCAAGACGACCCGCATGCGTGTGACGATCAAACGTGGATTGTGGGCCCGGGACTCAGCAACGGCTACCGAAATTATTCTTCAAACGGGGAAAAGGCTTGAAGGCAGGACGACAGGCAAGACTACACCGGAGAGCTAGGCAGCCCTTATTACAAGAATTGATCGAGAACGGCATGCCCTTGCTATCGATCAAGCTAGGGGAGAAGAAACAGCCTGTATCACTTGTCATCCACAACATGAATCTCGGCCTTGTGGTTTAATACGACACTCGGATTGTCGGCGAGCACCACACGGTAGGTGTACGCACCCGGTTTGGAAAAACAGAGGCTGGCGGTTCCCTCCGGTGGTATTGTCGCTGAGTTTCTTGGAAACCAGAACCAAGAAAACCCGCTTTCGCACGATACCTGGTCTCGCCCATTTTCATCAGGATGAGCATGACAGGCGACGAGAGCCGATTAGTCCATCTGATCTCTTTGTTCATCCTCGCACGCAGAACTTCCTGTGACACCCCGTCCTCAATGAGTATGAGATAGGTGGGCTTGGCGTTGTTGGATGGCGAAAGAGTCGCGCAGCCTCCCAGAATCAAGAAGGTAGCTACAATCGTTGTTTTTATAAGTCGATCCAAGTTTGCGAGAGATTGCATCAAAGATATCCCCCATCGGGCTCGTTGTTCAGCGACGCCTTCTGTTCAGAAGAGTAAATGAGGCGGTCTAGGAATGGAACTCGTAACGCTACGAGATTTCGAATAAAAACTTACGTGGTCTGGAGGGAGACCTTCGTGACTTGCCGATACAGCCTTTGAAACCAATGGTGGGTGTGGTCCCTGCGGCCACAACGAGACCCTGCCTGATGGGATGGATGAGGGTGCCAGTGCGCGACCTATCACGATGGCGCGCCGCCTGAGCCGTGACCTTAAAGTCGCTGTTTGGGGTGGCGTACAGGAGGAGCGATGGAGCAAACCTATCAACGGATGACATGGGTCATGCTGGTCTGCCTCATGGTTCAGTTACTGAGCCTGACGTCCGGTCTCGCCTCACAAGCGACACCGCGTGTCGTACGAGGAGAGGTTGTGGCCATCAACGTTCAGGCATCCCCCAATGTCATCGTGGTACGGGTCATGATGCCCAACAAGGAAGACCCACTTATCGTGGGTGCCACCGTCCCCCCAGGAGCTGACGTGACCCGCCGGAAACGGAGGGTCTTATTGGGAGACATCACCGCGCGCATTTTGTGCTGTGGTAGAGCTAGGTCAAGACTGCAGGGAGACGACTGCTAGGACGCGCGCGCGTGGCGTGGTGGTCTTGAGGGGACATACGATGAGACTAGCGTAGTGTCACAGAGAAACATTTACGATCCGTTCATGGTGAGCCTGGTCGAACCACGAACGGAACTCATTGAATTGTCTCACCCTTCGACAAGCTGGGCGAACGGGATATGTCAAGACGCGTTGGGGACACTACACTAGGTAGAGGTGAGATACAGGAGGGGATGGAGATGAGAAGAGCAGGCCAATTCACATGGTTGCCTGTCCTTGGGCTCTGGTTGGGAATCGTCGTAGCCGCGCCGCTGTGGGCATATGAAGAGATCGCGGTGTCGGATGGAGGGAGTCTGGTCGGAACGGTCGTCTTGGACGGCAAAGTGCCGAACCCCAAAGGCTACAACCTGACGACCCTTCCCGATGCGATCTATTGCGGGCGATTGTCTGATGGCCAGGGGTGGCGGCTCCTCCAACCGTTTAATGTTGGTGACGGCGGAGCTTTTCGCGAGGTCGTCGTGTATCTCGAATCAGTTCACCGGGGGAAGCCGTTCTCGCCATTCAGCCCTTCACGCGTGGAAGCCAGAGATTGCCGGTTTCTGCCGTTCGCCAATCTTGTCAGGGATCAGCACGACGTGCTCGTCGTCAACACCGATCCCGCCATGCACGATATTCAAGCCTATGAGACCTCGCACCTCGGACCCCGCGTCCTCTTTAACGTGCCGCTGCCGATCAGTCCCAAGTATCCGCATGAGGCCGGACTCAGCGCGCACTTCCACAAGCATTTCGAGGGAGCGCCCGTGACGGCGACGGTCAAGATGACCAAAGGTCGCCATGTCTTCACGATGCAATGCGGCTTCCACGCCTACATGGAGAGTTGGGCGATCATCCAGGATCATCCGTACTATGCGATCACAGACACACATGGCCATTTCGAACTGACGGATATTCCCCCGGGGACCTATACCGTGAAGATTTGGCACCCCTATGTTCGCGAGGAAATCGAGCGGACGGTCACGATTGAACCGAAGAAGGAAGCCACAGTGGACCTCAGAGTGATTGCACCAACCGGCAGGCTCTACGCGAACCAGATGGTTGAGAATCCCTACATTCGCTACACCATCACCGAGGACGTGCAGAGCCAAATTGTCCCAACTTTGGAGAAGCAACGCTACCGATGATCCTCTAAGAACTTCTTGGAATTTTTCCGGATCCAGCACGCAAGCTCCGATGGTTTTCAAGCAACCCCCCTGAGATGGAGCTTGGGCTTTCTGCGAAGGCGGGGGAATAAAAAAGGGCGGCGCCTTTTCGAGCGCCGCCCTTTTCAGAGCGAGTCTTCTCGCCTCTTACTTAGTGTCCGCCGCCATGCCCTTCGTTGTAACCGGCGGTCCAGGGGATCAAGCCGGCGACAGCCTTTCCACCAGGGATATAGACATCGTACTGCATGTACGGCTCTGCCTTACCTGCATGGTTTAGATGCTGTTTGGCCTTGTAGCAATCGCCGTGGCTCTCATCTGAGGTCGCGCAGGCAGATTGCCTCAACGCCATGATCCCACGCGGTTTCCCAGGCTCACCGACAATTTCTGTCAGCTTCTTGACCGAGCCGATCTCGCGGTGGTTCTGCTCCGTCTCCACCGCTGTGAACTCGACCAGCGTGGTCGGGGAAGCCGGAGGCACTTCCTTAGCCGCGGCCGGACCCGGATGCGGACGCGCCATGGACTTCAACTGCTCGAACACGGCCTTATCCTTCGCATAGAATTTCAGATTCTTACCCGGATGGATTTTCTGCCAGAAGTAGCCGGTCTCCGCATTACCGCCGAAGACGGCGATGTTGATCCAGACGGCTTCATCGTACGGATCCACGATGATGACACGCCCCTGGAGCGTGGTGGGCTTGCTCATATCCCCCCACTCAAACCGCTCCTGAAACGCCTCGATGGCAAAGGCGGTCGTACTGACCATCACGACCAAGGCCACCGCGGCGACGAACGCCCAGCCTTTCATATGAAGTCTCATTGCTCGAACCCTCCTTCGACCAGATGAATGAGTCGTCAATGAATAATGGCCGACTAACAGCGCGGCCTCAGTCCTTGCTGAGAACCTTGAAATCGGTGATAGTCCGTCCATTCAACGTTACTTCCAGGGCCACGAGGTCCTGGGACGCCTTGATGATCCGGTCCATCAACGCCTTGTCCTTTACCTGTAGACGCACGGTGGTGGCAGCATGATACCAACCGGCGTAGGGGTTGTTCTTCTCAGTCCCGCCGGTGAAGCCCCAGGCGCAGCACACGAACAAGGGATCAGGCGGACGGACATCCATATCGGACGACGCGCGGCCGTTCGGGGCGCCTGAGGCCGGCTCGCCGGTGTTCCAGTACTGGATCCCGAAGAGAATTTCGCTCTCCGGATTGTCGGCCCACTGCGACCAGACGCGACCCTTGAGGGTCTTGACGACCTCGCCCTTCATCGCCGCACCGCCGACGATCTTGCTCATCGCGCCAGCGGCGGCGCCCGGCGCATCAGCCGCGGCGACAAAGTCCGCCGACACCAGACCGACTGCAAACAGGACTGCGACTGCCGTTATGATGACTGCTCTGCTCATTCCCCGCACCTCCTTCTATAAGAATCGACCAACTCTATCAGTGCTGATGAACATCTCCACGATCTTCTCTTCAACGAACCGATCAGAGGGTACTGTCACAACCGACCGTGCCCTGCCACCCCCTTTCTCGTTTCGCCGAAGCCATTCGCGATCAAGAGACAAGAAGGGAAAAAAACAGGGGCTCATCGTACTGAAACAGTAAAAGCATGTCAAGGGATTATTTCCCCCAACGGGACTCGCCCAAGAGAAACGCTTTCTTTTCTTTTTCAACGAGTTAGCGCGAGATGTTCTTAGCCGGCGAAGGCGGGCTCGACGAAGGCTCTGGTGACAGGTCCGAGCGCCGAGAGGGAGAAACAGTCTGAGGCGAGACATTCACCGGCGACACGATGGACGTGCTCATCCGTGACCCGATCGATGCCGGCCAAAACTTCGTTCAAGGAGGTCTGGCGTCCCTCAAAGAGAATGTCCCGCGCCAGCTTGCTCATGCGGCTCGTGGTGCTCTCCAGCGACAGCATGAGACTGCCCTTCATCTGGTTCTTGGCATTCGTGACATCCTGCTTCGGCACATGTTTGCGGAGTAGCCCTAGTTCTCGTCGCACCAATTCGACGACTCGCGCGGCTTCCGCAGGCCGCGTGGCGGCATACACGGTCCAGGTGCCGGAATCCGAAAAGGGCGCGAGGTAGGAGTAGATGGAATAGGCCAAGGCTCGCTTTTCGCGAATCTTCAGAAACAGCCGGGAACTCACGCTGCCGCCCAAGACGCAGTTGAGCGTGTGCGCGGCGTAGCGGTCCTTGTGCCCTACGGGCAGCCCCTGAAACCCGATCGACAGATGCACCTGCTCGAGCCGCTTCCGGGACACCTGCAAACCGCCAAAGACACGAGCCGGCCATCGGTTCCGCGGCGTGGACGGGCCGGTTGCGGTGAATCGTCCGAAGGCCCGGCCGAGCGATCGAAGCAACTCCTTCTGGACCATTCGGCCCGCGACGGCGATGACCGTCTCCCCAGGCTGATAGTAGGCCTGACGATATTTCTGGAGCCGGCTTCGGGTCAGGGAGTGAATCGTGTCGGGCTTGCCCAGGATCGGGCGGCCCAAGGGGTGTCGCCCCAGCATCTGCTCGGTGTGCCACTCCTGGACGAAATCCTCGGGATCGTCGCGGACCATGCGGATCTCTTCGAGGATGACCTGCTTTTCTTTCTCGATTTCCTTGGCGTCCAGACGGGAGTGGTGAAAGAGGTCGGCCAGCAAATCGATCGCGGGGTCGATGTGCTGGTCGAGGACTTTTGCGTAGAAGGTCGTGGTTTCGCGGGTGGTGAAGGCGTTCAGCTCGCCGCCCAGCGCATCGACCTCGCGGGAGATCTGGGCGGCTGAACGCCTGCGGGTTCCTTTGAAGAGCATATGCTCCAGGAAGTGAGAATAGCCCTCCTCCCCTTCTCGCTCGTCCCGGGAGCCCACGTTCACCCAGATGCCGATGGCCACCGATTTCACAGCCGCCATGGGTTCCAGGACGACGCGGACTCCGTTGTCGAGCACCTCCTGATGCGTCACGTGGTTAGCCCCCATCCTTCATGTACACTTCTGCTGCCTTGGCCCATTGCAACCTACGAGCAATGGGCACCCCGATACGCTGTTGGACGGGCGCACTCGCCGCTCAGTCGGTCAACATACAGTCGGGGACTGGCGCCCTTCCGGGGACCTGTTGCCGGGGGACCCATTGCGTGCCTGTTGCAAAGGGTCGCCCATGCAACGGGTGTGGCACGAAGGACCGTCATGAAAGATGAGGGCTAGTGTCCGGCGTCGTCTTTCGTTGCGCCAGCGGGCGGGGCCATGGCCTCCTTCCGGCTCAGCCTGATTTTACCCTGCTTGTCGACTTCCAGCACCTTCACCATCACCTGATCGCCCTCTTTCACCTCGTCGGACACGGCCTTGACGCGGTGATGGGCCAACTGGGAGATATGGACCAGGCCGTCCGTGCCGGGCAGCACTTCAACGAAGGCCCCGAAATCCATGATCTTCCGAACCGTACCGAGGTAGATCTTTCCGACTTCCACTTCCTCGGTGATGCGGTTGATGGCGTCGATCGCTTTCTGAGCCGAGGCTTCGTCGGCCGAGGCGATCGTGATGTCGCCCGAATCCTCGACGTTGATCTTGACGCCCGTCTCCGCGATGATCCCGCGGATGGTCTTGCCGCCGGGGCCGATCACCTCGCGAATCTTATCCTGCTTCACCTTCAGCATGAAGATGCGCGGCGCATAAGCCGACATGTTCGCCCGAGGCGCGGGCAACGCCGCGTGCATCTGGTCGAGAATGTGGATGCGCCCCTGCCGGGCCTGATCCAGCGCCTGGCGCATCAAGGCCGGCGTAATGCCCGCGATCTTGATGTCCATCTGGAGGGCCGTCACCCCCGTCCGGGTGCCGGTCACCTTGAAATCCATGTCGCCGAGGTGATCTTCCAACCCCAGGATGTCGGACAGCACCAGGACGCGATCCCCTTCCTTGATCAATCCCATCGCGATGCCCGCGACCGGTTCTGAAATCGGCACGCCGGCGTCCATCATGGCCAAGCTGCCGCCACAGACGGTGGCCATCGAAGAGGAGCCGTTCGACTCCAAGATATCCGACACGATCCGTAGCGTATAGGGGAACTTGTCCTTCCCCGGAATAACGGACCGAAGCGCACGCTCCGCCAAGGCGCCGTGGCCCACCTCGCGCCGGCCCGGAGACCGGAGCGGCCTGGCCTCACCGACGCTGAATGGCGGGAAATTGTAGTGGAGCATGAAGGTCCGGTAGTATTCGCCCTCCAACGCATCGATCCGCTGCTCATCGTCGGTGGTCCCGAGGGTCACCACCGCGAGGCTCTGCGTCTCGCCGCGCGTGAACAGCGCCGACCCATGCGTGCGCGGGAGGACCCCGACTTCGCAGGTGATCGGCCGGATATCCGCTGGTCCTCGCCCGTCGGCGCGGACCTTCCGCTCCAGGATCATGTTCCGGACTTCGGTGTATTCCAAGGAATGGAACACCAGCTTGACGTGCCGCTCACGATTCGGATCTTCGCTCTTGAGCATGGCCACGGCTTCGCTGCGGATCTGATCGAGTCGCTCCTGCCGGGCGGTCTTGTTCGGGATGAAAATCGCCTCGCGAATCGGTCCGCTCACCATCTGGCGGACCTGCTCCGAGAGGGCCGGATCGATGTCTTCCGTCTTCACCGTCCGTTTCGTCCGACCGACGAGCTTCTGCAGTTCCAGGATCTTGGCCACGATGGTCTTGATCGCGGCATGGGCGGCCTCGATCGCCTCGATCATGACCGACTCCGGCAACCCGTTCGCCCCGCCTTCGACCATCATGACGGCGTCGGCTGTCCCCGCTACCACAAGATGCAAGTCACTTTTCTCGATCAGCACAAGCTCAGGATTGATGACGAACTCGCCGTTGACCCGCGCCACTTTCACGCCGGCCACCGGTCCCTGGAAAGGAATGTCCGAGACGGACAAGGCGGCGGACGCGGCCGTAATCCCCACGATGTCCGAGGTCCCGCTTTGGTCCGCGGACAAGACGGCGGCGATCACCTGCGTCTCAAAATAATACCCCTCCGGGAACAGGGGGCGGAGGGGCCGGTCGATCAAGCGGCTGGTCAGCACTTCCTTTTCTGAGGGACGACCTTCCCGCTTGAAGTAGCCGCCCGGGATCTTTCCGGCGGCGTAGGCCTTCTCCTGGTAATCCACGGTCAGGGGCAGGAAATCCACCCCCGCTTTCGCCGTTCGTGACGCCACCGCGGTCGCCAGCACGACGGTTTCCCCATAGGTGGCCACCACCGAGCCGTCCGCCTGTTTCGCCCAGCGTCCGGTTTCCAGTTTAAGGGTGCGTCCGGCGAGGTCGATTTCAACAACATGTGCCATAGGTCTTGTGCTCCTCTTCGTTCTGCCTGCCAGATGCACACAGAGATGGGCTCGAGAGAAAGTGTGAAGTGTGAACGATGAAGGATGAAGTAAGAGTCCCGCTTCCCCCCGCCTTCATCCTTCAAACTTTCCACCTGAGCCCATGTCCGTGTTCACCTGTGCAGGCAGCCCCGTGTCGGGCGCCTCCGAGGTTCGGAGGCGCCATCGTGGGAAGTTCTTACTTACGGATCCCGAGGCGATCGATCACCGCCCGGTACCGCTCTCCATCCATCCGATTCAGATAATCCAAGAGCCGGCGACGACGGCCGACCATGGTCAGCAATCCCCGCCGAGAATGGTGGTCCTTCTGGTGGAGCTTGAAATGCTCGGTGAGGTAGCCGATCCGATTCGTCAGAATCGCGATCTGCACCTCCGGCGACCCCGTGTCCGAGTCGTGACGCCGGTGCTGCGTGACCACATCCGTCTTCACTTCCTTCGTCAATGCCATACGGTCCTCCTCACTCCTTCTTGTTACGATTCGTCCTCCGGCGCCGGGTCGGCGCCGGAGGTTTCCACCAAGACTTTGGCCAGCGCGAGCGCCCCTGCCCGGTGATCGGGCACTCGACCGATCGCCAGCAGATGCCCCGCGTCATCCTTGACGCGAACCGGCGATCCCGGCGATTGATGCTGAAGGACGGCCTCTGCGTCGCCCAGCAGGTCGGCCGGCGCGAGCGGCATCCCATGCGTCACTTTCTCACGACCTGCCCGACCGGCGATGACGGTCGGCAGATGGGTCAAGGCCTCATCGAGAGACAGTCGTTGGCCGATCAGCTCGCCCGCCGAGCCGCGGCGAGCAATCTCCTCCACCGTCGAAGCCCGTTCGACGGACAGGGGCCCCACCCGCGTCCGCTCAAGCGTCAGCAGATGCCCCCCCACGCCCAGCGCCTCCCCGATGTCGGCACAGAGGGTGCGCACATAGGTTCCCTTTGAACAGACGATGCGCAGCCACACATCGGGTCCCGCTACCTTCAGGCAGTCGAGCTGATGGATCATCACCTCTCGCGCCTGGCGTTCGACCGTCCGTCCGGCACGGGCCGCCTTGTAGAGCGGCATCCCGCCGACCTTCACGGCCGAATACATCGGCGGCGTTTGGCGGAGGCTCCCTTGAAATCGAGGGAGGATCTCGCGAATAACTTGCTCCGTCACTCCGTCGACCGGGCGAGTCTGAAGCCGCGTCCCGCTGGCGTCCTGCGTGTCGGTCGTTTCACCCAACCGGAGCACTGCCTGATATTCCTTGTCCCAGGACAAGAGATATTCGGCGATCCTCGTCGCCTTACCGACCAAAATCGGGAGTACCCCGGTAGCCTCCGGATCCAAGGTCCCAGCGTGGCCGACCTTCGCCTGCCGCAGCAGGCCCCGGAGCTTGGCGACCACATCGTGGGAGGTCCAGCCCCGTTCTTTCCTGACATTGAGGACGCCATCGGAGGCCAGAGGCAACCCGGGCACCCGCTCGGCCACCGGCCGTCTTGCTGATACCGCCACAGCCCCCGCCACGACGTCCTACTGGGCCTCCATGGACCGTGCCTCTTCCGGGGCAGTCCGATTCAGATCATCGAGGAGGTGCAAAACGCGATCGCCTCGCGCACCGGCCTCATCGTGAAAGAACGCCAATTCCGGGGTATATCGCAGGTTGAGGCGCCGCCCCAACTCGGAACGGATAAACCCACCGGCCTGCGCGAGGCCGGCCAAGGCGTCGCGCACGCTGCCGCTATCCTGTCGCGTCGTGATGTATACGCGGGCCAGCTGGAGGTCGTTGGTCATCCGGACATCCGTCACGGTGACGGACGCCACGCGTGGATCGCGGGTTTTTCGCATAATGATGTCGGCCACTTCCATTCGAATTTGGTCCGCCACTCGCGTGGCTCGTCTGCTGGCCGCCTTCGACATGGTGAACTGCTACAAGAGTTCGATTTGCGTTCGCACGATCTCGACGGTCGGCACCGAGCGAATCAGGTTGACGGCTTGATCCAGGACCTGGTTGACGAACCCCCGCTCATTGGCGACGCAGGCGATTCCCAGGACCGACTTCTGCCACAATTCCTGATCTCCGACTTCCGCCACGGAGACGTTGAACCGATCACGCAGCCTATCTTTTAAACTGAGCAGCACCTGCCGCTTGGACTTCAACGAATAGCCGTCGGGCAGATAGAGCTCGACCGTGCAAACACCGACCGTCATCGAGCCCGAGGGCTCTGTCGTCCCACGACTCACGAGGCTTTCATATTTCTCGTCGGCACTCGTCATCGGCTTGTCACGGAGGCCCCGCCGGCTTGGAACGTTGAAGCCCGGTACCGAGAAAATCGCGGCAGGTCACAACTTGCCGGCGATCTTGTCAACGGTGAACACTTCAAGAATATCGCCGCTTTTCAGATCTTTGAAGTTCTCCACGCCGATGCCGCACTCGTAGCCCTGCTGCACTTCACGCACATCGTCCTTGAATCGGCGGAGCGACGACATCTTGCCCTGATAGACCATGACATGATCCCGAATGACACGGACGCCCGCATTCTGCCTGGTGATCGTGCCCTCAGTCACATAACACCCGGCAATGGTCCCCACTTTTGAGATCGTGAATACCTGCCGCACCTCGACACGGCCCAGCACCCGCTCCTTGAGCGTCGGCTCGAGCATGCCCTCCATCGCCGCCTTGATGTCGGCCAAGGCATCATAGATGATCGTGTAGAGCCGGATGTCGACGCCCTCCCGCTCGGCCAGCGCCGTCGCCTTGGATTCCGGGCGGATATTGAATCCGATGATGATCGCGCGCGAGGCCGAAGCCAGCAGCACGTCGGATTCGGTGATCCCGCCCACGCCCCGATGAATGACCTGGAGCTTGATCGGCCCGGACGGCAATTTCTCAACAGCATCCGACAAGGCCTCGGCCGAACCCTGAACATCCGACTTGATGACCAGCGAAAGCTCTTTGACGTCGCCTTCCTTGATGCGGGCATACAAGTCGTCGAGAGTGACGCGCGAGGACCCGACGGCCAACTCTGCAGTGCGCTGCTTGCTCATGCGGGATTCGGCGATTTCTCGCGCCACGCGTTCATCGCTCACGGCGACGAAGGGGTCGCCGGCCGCAGGCACGCCGGGCAACCCGATGACTTCCACCGGCATGGAGGGCCCGGCTTCCGTCACCTTGGCCCCCGTGTCGGAAAGCAACGCACGGACCTTGCCGCTGAAGGGGCCCACCACAAACGCGTCGCCGACCCGGAGCGTCCCGCCCTGGACAAGCACGGTGGCGACCGGCCCGCGGCCTCGATCCAATTTCGCTTCGACGACCGTGCCCTTCGCGAGCCGCTTGGGGTCGGCTCTTAGTTCAAGGACCTCGGCCTGCAGCAGGATCATTTCCAACAGCACATCCAGGTTCTGCTTTTTCTTCGCCGAGACTTCGACAAAAATCGTCTGCCCGCCCCATTGTTCTGGGATGAGATTGTGTTCGGCCAGCGCGTGCTTCACCCGATCCGGATTCGCATCCGGCTTGTCGATCTTGTTCAACGCGACGATGATCGGCACATTGGCGGCCGTCGCGTGATTGATGGCCTCAACGGTCTGCGGCATCACGCCGTCGTCCGCGGCCACGACCAGCACGACCAGGTCGGTGACCTTGGCCCCGCGGGCCCGCATTGAGGTGAAGGCCTCATGGCCCGGAGTGTCCAAGAACGTCACCTTCTTGCCATGCACCTGGACCGTATAGGCGCCGATGTGTTGCGTAATGCCTCCGGCTTCGCCCTCCGCGACCTTCGCCTGCCGGATTGCATCCAGCAACGACGTCTTCCCGTGGTCCACGTGGCCCATGATGGTGACCACCGGGGGACGAGGCTCGCGCGCATCTTCTCCGGCGGGCTGCTCGACCTCTTCCAGAAGGTCTTCGGCCTGTTTCTCGACCGCGACCTCAGCCTTGACGCCGACGCCGTCCGCAATCAGTTGCGCCGCATCCAGATTGATCGACTGATTCAGCGTCAGCATCTGGCCCATTTCCATCAACTTCCTCATGATGTCCGCCGGACGCTGCCCAATCAATTCTGCAAATTCTTTCACCGTAAGCCCTGCCGTCAATTTCACGATCTTCTTCCGAGGTTTCGTAATTTCGGCGACGGACGACGTTGGCGCATGGCGGGATCGATCTTCCCGGCGGTGGACCGGAATGGCCCGAAGGTCCTGCCAGCGGGTGAGATCCTGCCGAAGACTCGGATCCTCGTCTTCCCGCGCCCGGCCAGGACGTCGGCCTTTCTTGAGCTTGTCCTTGGCCGCCCCGACCTCTTCGGCCGCCACGGTCCCCGGAAGTCCTTTTTTCTTATCCAGTCCCGCTCCACCGGCGTCCGGGGGAGCCGGTCGCGGAGGCGGGGCCACAACGGGTGCGGCCGGCCGAATCTCCCCCATCCCCATCGTCGGAGACATGGGGGGCACCGACACCGGCTCTCGTTGAACCGGCGGAGGAGTCGCGTGGGTCAGATCAGGCGGTGGCTCCACGTCAGGCTGGACCGGCGTGGCGAGAGGCGCCGTGGGCTCGACGAAGACAGAGGATGTGACGGCACTTTCTGCTGCGATCTCCTCGTCCGTTTTTTTCCGCTTGAACAGGATCCGCTTCTTATCGGCCTTCTGCGCATGATCGTCGATGACGGGGGAGGTCTTGCCCATCGGATGCGCCTCACCGGAGCCACCCGCACCTTTCCCCATCGCCGCCTCTTTCCTTGCCCCCTCGCCTCTCAACGAATCCCCCGCCGGTTCCGTCACGCGAGAGAGCGCACCGGCCTTCGCTTGGGCCGCAAATCGATCGCGCACTTTTTGGACAATGTCTTCCTCTAAGGCGCTGCTGTGGGATTTGACCGTGTATCCCATCGCTTTGAGTTCCGGGATCAAGTCCCGATTGTCGATCCCGAGTTGCTTCGCTAGTTCATAAACTCGCATTCACCACCCTGTCAGCCGGCCTGCCCGACCGCCTCCGAGCCGCTGGCGCTTTGCGCCGAGGACTGCGCGGCATCGGCCTCCTGCTGGGCCAGCTCCACTTGCAACGTTTCTTCCGCCAACGCAGCCTTGATGTCCTTGTCTCGTTGGACCTTTTCTTTTTCATACTCGGTGGCGCTGATGATGTCGATCTTCCATCCGGTCAGTTTCGACGCGAGCCTGACATTCTGTCCGTTCTTCCCGATGGCAAGAGAGAGCTGGAGATCAGCCACCACCACGAGGGCCGACTTCTTCTCTTCATCGATGCCGACTTTCTCAATGGACGCGGGGTTGAGCGCTTCGGCGATAAATACCCGTGCCTCCGTTGTCCAGGGAATGATGTCGATCTTCTCGCCGCGAAGCTCCCGCACCACGGCCTGCACGCGCGAGCCCTTGATGCCAACGCAGGCCCCCACCGGATCCACGGCCTTGTCGCGAGAGGCGACCGCCAGCTTGGTCCGATCGCCCGGCTCGCGGACGATGGCTTTGATCTCCACGATTTTTTCCGACACCTCCGGCACTTCCACCTCAAACAACTTGGCCACAAACTGTGGGTGCGTGCGGGACAGGATGACCTGCACATCCTTTGGCGATCGTTTGACGCCGAGCAGGAGAGCCTTGAGACGGTCACCACGGCGGTAGGACTCTCTTGGAATCTGCTCTGAGGCGGGCAAGACGGCTTCGGTCTTGCCCAAATCGACCAAGTAGTTCCGCCGCTCCTGGCCGACGATGATGCCGGTAATCAAGTCGCCCTGCCGACCGTTGTATTCTTTCTGCACCGCTTCCCACTCGGCCTCGCGCACCTTCTGGCAGATCACCTGTTTGGCTGTCTGAGCCGCAATGCGTCCCAGCTCGTCCATTTCGATGACGGACCCGATCTCGTCGCCGACCTCCGCCTCGCTGTCGACCTTCCGGGCCTCCGCAATGGAGATCTCCGCCTTGGGATTGGTGACGGTGTCCACGATCGTCTTCAGCGAGACGACGGAGATCTCGCCCGACTTGGGATCGATCTCGACATGGATGTTTTCGCCTTGCCCAAACCGTTTTTTGGCCGCCGTTTGCAACGCCGTCTCCACGGCATTCAAGACGCGGGCTTTGTCGATGCCTTTTTCACGGCCGAGCTGGTCGATCACTCCGATCAAATCTCTATTCATACAGTACCCTTCTCCGCTGGCTTACAGGCGTGATGACGTTGGTCGTCGCGTGAATTCGACGTCGCGTCGACCTTCGGCGATAATCGTCCACTGCAGTGGGAGGAGGTCCCGATCCTTGCCGCGTGGCACCTCGATCACCAGTCCTTCCTCACCGACGTTGACCAGCCGGCCTCTGACGCGCCACTCACCGTCCAGCGGCGCTCGGAGCTTGATGATGACGAGATGACCGACAATGCGCGAAAAATCGGCCGGCGTGGTGAGCGGCCGATTCACTCCGGGCGAAGACACTTCCAATGTGTAGGCGTGGGGAATCGGATCGGCGATATCCAGCGCATGCCCCACGGACTGATGGACTTGCTCGCAATCATGCAGCGTAACCCCGCCCGGCTTATCAATGAAGACGCGGACTTGCATCCCCGCGCCCCGCCCGACACACGAGACCTCTACGACCTCGACGTGCAGCGCGCAGGCTATGGGGATAACAATCTCCCGCACCCGTTCGGCCAAAACGGCATGGGCCGACCGCTCGCTGAGGCCGTTCGTTCCTGTCTCAGTCTGAGTCCGTTCGTTCACTGTCTCCAAACAAAAAAGTGGGCCTCAGCCCACTTCACCTAGTCCCAGGCTAGCATTTTCTCCCTCCGCAAGGCAAGTAGCGGCAGAGTGGAGCCCGGTTCTGAATCAGCCGGTAGGACGGAGATACTCGTCGGCAAACCAGTTGAACAACTGACTTGTCACCGGGCCCGGTCGGCCTGTCTTGACCGGCTTCCCGTCGATGCGCACCACGGCCAACACCTCCACCGTCGTCCCGGTGAGAAATATTTCATCGGCCCGATGAAAATCCTCGGCGGTGACTACCCGCTCCCGCGCCCCGATCCCATGCTTGCGGGCAAGGTCCAACACCAGTCGCCGGGTGATGCCGGCCAGGATGCGATGGTCTTCGGGGGGGGTGATCACGACACCGTCCCGCACGATCATGACATTGCTGACTGCTCCCTCCGTCACCTCTCGGTTACGAACGAAAATCGCTTCGAACGCCCCGGCCATCTTTGCGCGCTGGCGGGCCATGACATTGCCCAGAAGATTGAGGCTCTTGATGTCGCAGCGGGCCCAACGGAGATCCTCGAGCGTCATGACTTCGACGCCGGTCGTCCGCAGCGCCGGATTGATCTCCATCATCTGTCGAACCGTCAGAACTGCCGTCGGCCGGACCTGCGAGGGAAAGGCATGGTCACGGGGAGCCACCCCGCGCGTCAGTTGAAGATAGACTTTGCTTTCGCCATAGCCGGCCCGTCGAATGCCCTCTTCGATCCACTGCCGCCATTGCTCCAACCGATGGGGTGAGACCAACTCGATCGCACGCGCGCTCCGATCGAGCCGGGCGAGGTGCGCCTCCACTTGGAAAGGCGCCCCATGGTAGGTCCGAATCACTTCATAGACCCCATCTCCAAACTGGTAGCCGCGATCTTCGACCGGCACCATGAGCCGGTCGAGGGGCATGAAGTCTCCGTTGAGCAATCCGATGTCGGGCATGGCCGCGTCCCTCTCCTGTCCTCAGCGTGAGGCGTCCCCGCCGTCCGGCACCGTTACCAGAAAGACTCGACGGTCTTCGGCGGTGAACTTCCAGCCCATCCGCTTTTCGAACACGACCCGATGGTGGCCGGGCACCACCGCCTTGAATTGAAACGTGCGGGTCCCTGTTTCGACCGCGTTGTTGCTCGCGGTTCGCACAAAGTCCTCATCGACCAGGACTAACGAGGACGCGGGATAGGCCGGCACCCATAGCTCCCCGCGCGTCCGGTCCTCCCACAATTGAATGGCGACGGTCCCGCCGAGTCTCGCTGTGAGTTGAACCGTCCCCTCTTCTGGATCAGTACCGGTCGTGTCGTGCCCTCCCACGCCTGCCTCCTGAATGTGTCACTCCGTCGCGCACCCCGTTGTTCTCCTACCGCGGACGTTTGCCGCCCACGAATACCTCCTCCTCCTTGACGACCACCTGATAACTTCCCACGCAATAGCCTCCGCCATCCGTGGCGACCCCACTCCGGAGGTCAAAGGACAGGTCGTGCCAGGGACAAGCCACCACATGTCCCTTGACCCGCCCTTCTCCCAACGGACCGCCCTCGTGGGGACACTTATTGTAGATGGCGTAGAACGTCCCTTGTACGTTGAAGACCGCAATCGGCTTGTCATTGACCGTCACGACCTTGCAGTGCCCCTGTGGAATCTCCTCTACCCGAGCGACCTTCGTCAATCCGACGTCAGATTTCTGTTCCGTCAATGGGCTCCCTTTCTCGCTCGCAAGGATTTCGCCTCGGTGTTACATCCGAAGGGCAAACTTGAGCTCCATGCCCGGCGTCACCTGTTCGGCTCCGACAAAGCCCTTGGCCGTAAGAATGATGTAGCGCGCATTCTCCGGCGGCGGCCCATAGGATGGACAGGGGTCCTTGGGACAGGGCGCTACCTGTTCGAGCACATGGACCACATGCCGGCTTTCATCCGCCCAGATAAGATCGACCGGGAAGGTAAATCCCTTCGTGTGAATCCGGTGACGGTCGGACTTCTCATAGATGTACAACATGCCGCCGCCGTGGGGCAGCTCCTCGCGAAATGCCAGCCCGAAGAAGATTTTCTCCGGAGTATCCGCCACTTCTGTTTCGATCTGTCTTCCATTAGGAAAGCTGACGATGATCGTTCCGATCTCTTCCTGCCTGGTGAGAAACCAACTGCCTACGAGTAGAAAGAGCGTCACCGCAATCAACACGATGAGACGACGGCGTTTCGGAACGGCGAGGGTTTCTGCCATCTCTCGACTCTTCGGCTCAGATGAGTTTCCGGACAAAGCCTAGGCCCAAAGGCCTAGAGAGATCAACCACATAGACCTTCATTCTAGGCCTTCTTCTCGCCCTTTTCTGTGTTGACTTGAAAAGAAAACGCAGTCTAGAATGCACACCCTCTGCACCATGCACTATGGTCAGGGACCGTGGCCTTGTCAATACAGGAATCCTGGTAGGAGGTTAGACATATGGCTCTCTTGATTACCGATGAGTGCATTTCATGCGGCGCCTGCTTGCCGGAATGCCCGAACGAAGCCATCTTCGAGACGCGCGGTGACGCCGAAAGCAAGGGGAATCACGTGGGTGACGGCCAGGGCGTCGGTGACAACATTTACGTCATCACCCATGATCGCTGCACGGAGTGCGTCGGGCACTTTGATGAACCGCAATGCGCTGCGGTCTGCCCCGTCGACAATTGCTGCATTTCGGATCCCGCCTATCCTGAAACGACAGAGGTCCTTCTGGATAAGGCCAAGACCTTGAACCCGGACAAGACAATTGACCCCGCTAAGGTCTGGAGCGGCGTCCGCAGCTAAGCCATTCCTCGATGCGTCGCTCAAAGAGCCTCCTCCGGCGACCGGAGGAGGCTCTTTGCGTTTCTACCTTTTTCTTCTCTCTGGGAAAGCGGATGGTATACTGGCGTTAACCGGCAAGTTCTCGTTCAGCCAGCCTGGTTGTTCAGGCTCGCGCCGGCCACCTGACCCCAGGTGTCTCGTAGGAGGTGCTGGATGCCCACCTCACGATGGGTCTTGGCAGGTTTGCAGATTCTCTCCGTCGTCGTCACCGCTCCGGCCTTCGCTGTTCCCGAAAATGTCCCGGCCATCATTGAAGGATTTGTCGCCAAACAGTTCCCCGGTGCCGCAAGCCGCTTCCGGGTGTTGAACGCCGCACCGTGGCAGACGCTTGACGAGATCATCGTCGATGTGAATGCCGTGGTGACCAAGACTGCAGGAGAGACTCCGGTTCAACACCGTTACTTGCTACTCATCGTGGCCGGTCAGTTGGCTGGTGCGCACTCGATTCCGCTCGACGCCAC